>NZ_JBHJZS010000009.1:0-91610 GCF_042271185.1 Microbacterium sp. NPDC055910 | reverse complement strand
CGCACCAAGCTCGCCTACCGCACCCGCGACAACGGCACCGTCGAAGTCACCACACCCACCGGATTCACCTCCACCGAACCCCCACCCTTCTAACGGCGACGAACCGCGACACGCATACAGCCGCGAGGTATCCGCTCGGACACCCACCCGGCCGCAACAGCGAACCCGCGCAGTCGCACACCCTGGCGACGGAGTCGTTCAGCGTTCCGCGACCGCCCCGAGGAGTCCCTGCCTGCGTGCGTGAATCACCGCCTGGTGACGGCTGTTCGTACCGAGCTTGGCGATCGTGCTCTTCATGTAGGTCTTCACCGTCGCCGGCTGAAGGCTCAGCTGCCGCGCCACGTCGGCATACGTCAGACCCAAGCTGACGAGCTCGAGCACTTCGGTTTCGCGACGGGTGAGGATCGTCGTGCTCGACGCGGGCTGTACACCCGCGAGTCGACGCGACGCCGCAATAACGCGTGACGCGACGGACTCGTCCGTGATGAGCTGCGCCAACTCGTCCAGTTCGGCCGACACCTCCTGGGCCGCGTGAGCGAGCTCGACATCACGCTCGGCCGCGGCCGCTTCGAGCAGAGTGATGCGGCGGTCCGCCTCGTCACGGATCTCGATCTCTCGGGCGAGTGCGTCCGCAGCGACGGCGAAGTCGTCTCGCGCACGAGTCCCCCACGTCACCGGGTGGTGCGTCGCCGCGTACGCGACCATCCTCGTCGCGCCGTTCACGACGATCGGCGCCGCCATGACCGACCGGATGCCCTCGGCGAGGACAGGCTCGTCATAGTCGTGGCTGATCGATGTCGCACGACGGTAGTCGGTGACAACGACGATGCTCTTGCCCGCGAGCGCCCGTCCGCCCGCACCGCTGCCCGGCTCGACGACCAGTTCACGCAGGCTGTCGGTGGTCGTTCCGGAGAACTCCGTCAGCCGCAGCCCGCCACCCCGTACGACGCCTCCGAAGACGATCGGAAACCGGGAGGCGACGCGAATGCCGCGCAGCATTCGTCGCAGTGCGTCCATATCTTCGCGTCTGCGCATCCGACCGCCCTCCTTGCCGTGTCGCGCCGATTGTATCCTCGCCCCGGCACGCACCCCCTTTGGGGGATGGTGCGCGGGTGCACGGATCGCGAAGCTTGTCTCAGCATGTCTTCGATGGGGAGGAATCCGATGGCCACGACCGTCAACAGCGAGCGCTTCCGGCAGGCTCGAGATCAGCTCGTCGCGCTCCGAGAGGATTACGCCCGCGCGCGTTCGGAGTTCTCGTGGCCCACGATCGACGGTGAGTTCAACTGGGCGATCGAGTGGTTCGACGCGATCGCACGGGGTAACGACGCACCTGCGCTCGTGATCGTCGAAGAGGACGGCCAGCGCACGACGCGCACCTTCGACGAGATGGCGTCACGCTCTGATCAGCTCGCGCATTGGCTGATGGGCCTCGGGGTCTCCCGCAGCGACGCGGTTCTGCTGATGCTCGGCAACCAGGTCGAGTTGTGGGAATCGATGCTGGCGCTCATGAAGATCGGCGCCGTGATCCTGCCCACGACACTCGCCATCGGCGGCAGCGACCTCGAAGACCGTCTCGTGCGCGGCTCGGTCACGCACGTCATCGCCGCGGCCGAGCACGCGTCGAAGTTCGACGGCATGGCGACCGCGGTCACCGGCATCCGGATCGGCGAGGGCCCCGCGACGTGGGCAGCCTATGAAGATGCCTTCCGCGCGCCGGCTGCTCCCGTCTCGCACCCTGGTACGCGGGCGACCGACCCCCTGCTGCACTACTTCACGTCGGGCACGACCAGCCGGCCGAAACTCGTGGAGCACACGCACAGTTCCTACCCGGTCGGTCATCTCACGACGATGTACTGGCTCGGGTTGCGACCGGGCGACGTGCACCTGGCCATCAGCTCGCCCGGATGGGCCAAGCACGCCTGGAGCTGTTTCTTCGCCCCGTGGATCGCGCAGGCGACGATCTTCGTCTACAACTACGGGCGGTTCGACGCCGAGCGGCTGCTCGAGACGATGCGCGTCGAGGGCGTCACGTCGTTCTGCGCTCCACCGACGGTGTGGCGGATGCTGATCCAGGCCGATCTCTCGGCGGGTCCGGGCGTTCTCCGCGAGACGGTGTCCGCCGGCGAGCCCCTCAACCCGGAGGTGATCGCGCAGGTCCGCACGCAGTGGGGACTCACGATCCGGGATGGATTCGGCCAGACCGAGATGACGGCGGTGATCGCCAACTCCCCCGGCCAGCAGATCCGCGACGGCGCGATGGGCCGGCCGCTTCCGGGATGCCCGATCGTGCTGATCGATCCGGTGACCGGCGAACCCGCCGACGAGGGCGAGATCTGTGTCGACACGGGTGAAGCGCCGACCAACCTGATGACCGAGTACGTCGGGGATGCCGCCCGGAACAGCGACGCGTTCGCGGGCGGGTACTTCCACACCGGCGACATCGCCGTGCGCGACGAGAACGGCTACCTCACCTATGTCGGGCGGACCGACGACATCTTCAAGTCGTCGGACTACAAGATCAGTCCGTTCGAGCTGGAAAGCGTGCTCGTTGAGCACCCCTCCGTCGTCGAGGCGGCGATCGTCCCTGCTCCCGACGAACTGCGGCTCGCGGTGCCGAAGGCCTACGTCGTGCTGGCCGACGGCGTCGAACCCACCGCCGAAACGGCCGACGCGATCCTCGTCTACGCGCGAGACCACCTCTCGGCGTACCAGCGCATCCGACGCATCGAGTTCTTCGAGCTGCCCAAGACGATCTCGGGCAAGATCCGCCGCGTCGACCTGCGCCAGCGCGAAGAGCGGATCGCGCGCGGTGAGGAGGTCGCACACGAGTGGCGTGACGACCACATTCGCGCGGCATCCGCGAAGAAGACTCCGCTCGCGGCCCGCCGTTCGTGAGGCGCGGGCGTCAGGGCAGACCCACGGTCATCTGAACGAGCTCGTCGAGCGTCAGGGCTGCGCCGCGCGTAGCGCTGTCCCGGCTCGGACCGATCGCGCACCTGCGGCACGCCGTGCACGACGCCCGACTGACGAAGGTGAATCAGCGCAACGCCGCGATGACGGGCGTCGCTCCCCCCGCTCCCGCACGGACCGTGACGTCTTTCATCATCAACTGAACGGATGCCGCACACCACCTGTCGCGCGTCCGGGCGCCGGCCCTTCTCGCGATGGCGAGTGGTCACCTGAGGTCATGGCGGCAGCGGCCGGCGGCATCCCCGATGCGCGCACCGCGGTCGTCACGGGCGCTCGACACTCTGGGAGTCGCTCTGACACCGGGGTGTCCGACTAACCTGAACGCAAGTCTGCGCGAGTGGGCGCGCTGAATCCTTCGGGAGGCGGCATGTTCGACTGGGAAGCGATGTTCTTGCCGAGCCTGCCGCTCGTCGAACTGGTGCTGCGCGGTACCGTCACCTTCCTCGTGCTGCTCGCGTTGGAGCGATTCCTCGGCCAGCGCGAGTCCGGCGGGCTGGGCGTCACCGATCTGCTGGTCATCGTCCTGATCGCCCAAGCGGCCGCACCCGGTCTCATCGGGACGCGTCCTCGATCACCGATGGGATCATCCTGGTCGCGACGATCATGGGCTGGAGCATCGCTCTCGACGCCGTCGCCTACCGATGGCCGCGGGCGGCGATCATCATCAAGGGCAAACCGCACCTTCTGATCGAGAACGGGCGACCCAATCGCCGAGCGATGCGGCGGGAGTTCTTATCGCTGGAAGAGCTGAGGAGCCAGCTGCGACTGCACGGCATCGAGGATATGAACGACGTGCGCCGGGCCTTCATCGAACCGAACGGCGAGATCAGCATCATCCGTCGCGACGGGGCGGAGCCCGATCAGCCGATCGAGCCGCAGGCTCCGTGATTCACACGCGCGGGCGAGCTCAAACGCTCGCACTACTGGCCGTCACCGCGCGCGGCGGCAGCCTCGCTCGTCGACTGCTGAGTAGTGCGCCAACGGCCCGGCCACGATCATTTCGCCGAGTACTCGGCCGAGAGCAAGTGAGCGAAAGCACCCCGGCGCCAGTCGGTCGGGAGGCGAAAGACCCCCACGGTGCGCGGCACGGTCAGTCACTCATGCAACCAGAATGCCGCGACGAAAGCGGTGCGCGCCGACCGGGAGTGTGGTTGTATGCTAACCAATCGGTCCGAGAGGATCGCGGAGGGAACGACGATGTCAACGCTGACGATGATGCCAGATGAGGTACGCGAGGCGATCGCGGAACTCAACGCCAAGGTGAATGCGGACCCAGAGCTTGCCCGCATGTTCAAGGAGGAGCCGACGTCGGTTCTCACGGGGGTGGGGATTCCGCCGGCCTCGGTCGACGCCGTACTCAACTACGACGCAAGTCTGCAGGAAACGGAAGCTCGGCGGCACCAGTGCTGCGACGGGACCTGCTGGTTCACCATCAGCATGTGTCCCGGCACGTGCTTCGTCTCCATCCACTAGGTGCCAGGCGCCCCCGCACCGTCGGACGAAATCGAGGTGGCTCCTCGGCCGTCCGTGATAACGACGCTCGAGGCCGCCGTCCGACGTGCGTCGGATCGGTGGTCTCTCGCGCATGCTGACGACTGGATCCGTGTCTCCTCGAACACCTCGGTGCCGGAGCAAGGTTGGAAGATCCACCTGTCGGCCTCGCCGCTGACAGCCGACGCCGTGCTCGAATCAGCACTGCCCGTCTTGCTCTCTCACGACTGCGCCTTCAAGGTGCTGCGCTCACACGAGCTTCTCGGAATACTCAATCAGGGTCACGGCGAGAACTTCAGCCAGGTCGGAAAATTCATCACGGTGTATCCGCCGAGCGACGATGGTTTCGTCACGCTGGCGCGGGAGGTGGATGCTGCGACGTCGCATCTTCACGGCCCGGTCATCTCCTCCGATCGCCCGGTACGACCCGGCAGCATCGTCTATTACCGCTACGGTTCGTTTCGCGCACGGTGGCTGCAAACCCCGCTCGGCGAGTACCTGCCCGCTCTCCTCGGGCCCGACGGCGTTCCCGTCCCGGACGAGCGAGGGTCGCGCTTCTCGCGTCCCGATTGGGTCTCCGATCCGCTCGCCACGCTCGAGGGCGACGACGACGACGTATCAGGCGACCGCGACTCCGGCGATTCCCCCGCACTCGTCGCTGGACGCTTCGTCGTCGTGGGGGCGCCGCTGCACACGAGTGCGCGGGGTGCCGTGCATCTCGCGCTCGATCTGCACACGCGGCAGACAGTCGTGCTGAAACACGCCCGACGCGGCGGGGTGATCGAGTCGAGCGGTCTCGACGCGCGCGATCGGCTACGCCACGAATCGAACATCCTCACTCAGCTCGCCGACGACTCGCGGATCCCACGGCAGTACGGTCTGTTCGAGTTCAAGGACGATCTCTTCCTGGCCTTGGAGGACATCCCCGGCTCCACCATCACGCGCGCTGTGAGCGACCGGTATGAAACAGGCGCCGAATATGACGAGGACTGGGTGGTCGGCATCGCGTCCGAACTCGCCTCGCTGGTCGCCGGAATTCATGAGCGCGGCTTGGTCTTGCACGATCTCAAGTCGTCCAATGTGATCCTGGGCAACGATGACCGCCCGCGTCTGATCGACTTCGAGCTCGCCGCACCCGTCGGCTACGCGGCTCCCGACCGTCGAGGTTACGGCACGCCCGGGTACATGGCGCCCCAGCAAAGAGACGGCGAATCGTCGAGCGTCGCGGACGACGTCTTCTCCTTCGGTGCGCTCCTCTACTTCCTCACCACGGGCGCCGAACCCTCTCAGGCGCCCGATGTGAACGACCTTCTGGCACGCCGACCGTTACTGATGAACCCGCGCATGCATCCACTGTTGGCTCAGCTGATCGAGCGCTGTCTGCGGTCGGATCGGGCAAGCCGTCCGGCCACGATGCACGATATCTCCAAAGCTCTGGACTCCCTTCGGCATGACGTGGCGAACGCCACCGCGGCACACCGAGACACTGCGAACGATGGGCAGACGGCCCAACAACACGCCATGCGCCGTGCACGAGAACTCTTCTCCGCCATGGACGCAACGGTTCACCGCGACGGCGATCGGACCTTCTGGCGAACACGTCATCCGCAGGCTCGCGGGTTCGATGCCGGCGACATCAACATAGGTGGTGCCGGCGCAGTGCTCGCCTACGCCGAACTCGTTGACGCATGCGACGGTGATGAGGAGGCACGCGACGTGCTCCGCCGAACTGCGCTCTCGCTGCGGTATGCGCCGGTCGCCGACGGTGCTCCGCTGGCCGGGCTCTACGTTGGCCTTGCGGGCCGGGGCGCAGCCATCCTGCGAGCCGGACAGGTGCTCGATGACCTCGGACTGATCGCAATCGCGGAAGAAATCAGCGATGATGTCGCGCGCATGCCCGGAACAGCACCCGACCTTTTCAACGGCTTAGCCGGACGCGTCAGGTTCCACCTGCTCGTTCACCAGGTCGTGGGTGGCAGCCGCCACCTGCAACACGCTGAATTCGCGGGCACGAGACTCCTCGACGATGCGAAACCCGATGAACACGGACGACTCAGTTGGTCCCTGGCAGATGGCTTCGGCAAACTCGCCGGCCCCATCGGCACCGGCTACGCACACGGCTACGCCGGGATCGGCGACGTTCTCATCGACCTCCACAATGCGACAGGCGGAGAGCGGTGGCGTGAAACGGCCAGTCAGATCGCTGAACGGCTGGAGTCTCTCGCGGTGACCACCCCGTCACAGGGGACGCGCTGGCCCGACCACGCGGACGGTTCGGGTGTAATGACCGGGTCGTGGTGCCACGGTGGTGCAGGGATCGCGATCTTCTTCCGATCGGCGGGGAAAGCAGGGATCGGAGCACGGTCTTTGGAACTGCTCGGACGCGCGGCGCGCACAGTTGCAAGCTCAGGACGACACCTCGGTCCCGCCCAGTGCCACGGGCACGCGGCGACTATCGAATTGCTGTTGGACGCTTACCAGTCGACCAAGAACGAAAACTACCTGACCGAGGCCGCTGCGGTCGGACGCCTGCTGGATGCGTACGCCTCCGCGACCGAGCACGGCGTGCTGTACTTCGGTGACACCCCGAATGTGACGAGCCCCGACTACATGCTCGGATACGCGGGCATCGCGATGACTCTGCTACGTCTCGCCGAACCCGACACTCGCCCGAGGCAGCTGAGCCTCAACGGTTTCTCCCACCGCGCACCGGCACACTGAGCCTCGACGGTTTCTCCCACCGCGCACCGGCATACTGAGCCGCACCGAGCTTCGCCTCCGATGATCACCAGCGTCCGCGCCTAAACGAGATGCTGTCGTCTACCGGTGGCCGCGAGCAGCGTCGTCAAGGGCGACCGCACCTTCTGATCGAGAATGGGAGGCCAAACAGCCGCCCGAGCGATCTCGTCGAAGCTCGCTTCGGCGCTGCAGGCAAACGCAGTCTTGCCTGGAAATGTCGCCGGCGTCAGCGCCGTCGGCGCCGCCGTTGATGACCTCAGTCGAATGCGCGCCAGGGTCAGGCGCACGGTTCGTACGGCGGTGTCTGCAGTGACGTGGCCGTGAGAGCCCAGATCACGTCGCCGCCATCCGAGTACGAGAGGAAGAGCGCCGCACCCGCATCGCCGGGAACCTTCAGGTAGAGACGGTCGCCGACGCCTGGGATCTCGACCGCGTCCGGGTACGCCGCGCGCGCATCCTCGACGCTCGAGCCGATTCCGATCCCCTCAGGCGTGATCGGGCCCGCGGCCGCGGCTTCATCGGAGGGGGCGGACACCGCGACCAGAACGACCGGCGCGTCATCGTCGCCATCGGTTTCGCGCTGGACCACCAGGCTGTATCCGTCGCGGGGCGCCGAGCCGACCCATTCACACCCGGGTGTCGTCGCAAATTCGGGGATCGCCGCAGTCGCCGAGGAGAACGGCTCGCCGACGCGAATTCCTTCGATCTCATCGGGGCCTGCCGTTGCGGCCGGCGAGGATGCCGTCGGCGTCGCGCTGATGCCCACCGGATCGGTCGGCCCTGTCGTGGCCGGTGTCGCGCACGCGGTGAGCGAGACGGCAAGAATTACGGCGACGAATGCTGCGGCGGATCGAGTGCGAATGGACATGGCCTGCTCCTTCATCTCGGTCCGAGCGACGCTACGCCCGCGTCCCGCCGTCTCCCGCGCATACCCACGGAATTCCCAGGGCGACCGCGCTCGGAACGTATGGACGGTGGCCGTTATCGGTGTGTTAGCGAAGCACCGACGTTCTAGATAGACGCCCGGCCCGCCCCGTCAGCGATCGGTGCGCCACCGCCGTGCACGAACGGCGATGGCGCACTCCCTCAGAGTCGGATCGTCAGTGACGGATCGTCATCTTATTCGCGAACTCGTCGATACCGTAGGGGCCGAGCTCGCGGCCGAAGCCGCTTCGCTTAATTCCACCGAACGGCAGATCTGCTTGAGATCCGCCGGCTTGGTTGACGTACACCATTCCCGCGTCGATGCGCGAGCCCACTTCGCGCGCACGGTCACGGTCGTTGCTGAACACGCTCGAGCCGAGTCCGAAGCCGGTGTCGTTGGCGAGGTCGATGGCTTCCTCGACGTTCACGGCCGAGAACAGAACGAAGACGGGCCCGAAGATCTCCTCGGCGTACGCAGCGGTGCCAGGCTCAACGCCGGTAAGCACTGCTGGTGTCATCATCGCGCTCGCACCGTCAATCAGATCACCACCGGTGTGCAGTGTGGCGCCGTCTTCTACGGCCTGCCGCACCTGAGCGACGACGTCCTCCGCTGCTTTCCGCGAGGATAGCGGCGCGAGCATCGTGGCGGGATCGTCGGGGTCACCGACCGTGTACCGCTCGACCTGGGCGACGACCGAAGTGAGCATCTCGTCGTAGAGCTCGTCGAGCACGATGACGCGCTTGGGCGCGTTGCACGCCTGGCCGGCGTTGCTCAGACGCGACTCGACGATCGTGGCCGCCGTGTCAGCGACGCTGTCGGTATCGAGCACGACGAGGGGATCCGAGCCGCCCAGCTCGAGTACGACCTTTTTGAGGTGTCGCCCCGCGGCCTCGGCGACGGCCCTGCCCGCGCGCTCGCTTCCGGTCAGCGAGACACCCTGCACCGCCGGGTGGGCGATGACCCGCTCCACCTGTGACGTATCGATGAAGACGTTCCGATAAGCGCCCTCAGGAACGCCCGCCTCACGCAGGACGTCCGCGATCGCGAGCGCCGTCTCGGGGCAGTTGGATGCGTGCTTGAGCACCATCGTGTTTCCCAGCACGAGGTTGGGCGCGACGAAACGGGCGACCTGGTAGGCGGGGTAGTTCCACGGCATGATGCCGAGGATGACGCCCGTCGGGAGGCGTCGGATCGTCGCCTTCCCGCCGACGATCTCCAACTCCTCGTCGGCAAGGAGATCGTCGGCCCTGTCGGCGTAATAGGTAAAGATCGACACGACGGTCTCGATCTCGCCGCGGCCTTCCGTAGGACGCTTGCCCATCTCCCGCGTCATGGTTCGCACGAGCTCGTCGCTGCGCGCGGCGAACACCTCGGCCACGCGCCGCGTGATAGCGGCGCGTTCGGCGACTGTGAGTTCGCGCCAGGAGCGGAACGCGTCCGCTGCCGTCTCGATCTCGTTGTCGAGCTCTGCGTCACTCAAGGTGGGGTACTCGCTCAGCGTCTCCCCGGTCGCGGGGTTCACAACTCTATACATGTCAGTCTCCTTGGTCGATGTGGTTTCGGCGGTGCGGGCGCGACTACAGCAACTCGCGCTTGCGCAGATTGGACACGAACTCCCAGATGCCGATCTCCCATCGCGGAGCGTTCTGGGCATGCATGACGGTGTTCACCAGAGTTCCAAGCGACGGGTTCGAGATACTGACGACGTCGCCCAGCTCGTGCGTGAACCCGGCACCGGGCGCGTGTCGATCCTGTGTGGGGGCGAACAGCGTTCCCGTGAACAGCACGAAGCCGTCAGGGTACTGGTGATGGTCGCCCCATGCGTGCTGGATCAGACTCTCCGGGTCACGGCTAATGTTGCGCATCGAGCTGTATCCGTCGAGCACGAACCCGTCAGGTCCGTCGACTCTCAGTCGGACGTCGAGACCGCGCACGGTATCCATGTCGAACTGTTCATCGAAGACGCGGACGAAGGGACCGATCGCGCACGAAGCGTTGTTGTCCTTCGCCTCGGTGAGTAGAAGCGCGCTGCGACCCTCGAAATCGCGCAGGTTTACGTCGTTGCCCAGGGCCGCACCGATCGCCACACCGTCACCGCGCACGACGAGCACGACTTCGGGCTCCGGGTTGTTCCACGTCGATTCGGCGTGGACCCCGACGGCATGGCCGGAGCCGATCGCCGATAGGACGGGCGCTTTCGTGAAGATTTCCGGGTCGGGGCCGATGCCGACCTCGAGGTACTGCGACCACAGCCCCTCCGCCTGCAACAGCTGCTTCACCTTCGCAGCCTCAGCGGATCCCGGCCGGATCGTCGAGATGGCACCACCGATGGTTTCAACGAGCTGGTCACGGATGCTGTCGGCACGGGCAGCATCACCGCCCGCGCGCTCCTCGATGACGCGCTCGAGCATCGACTCGACAAAGGTGACCCCCGCAGCCTTCACGACCTGCAGGTCGATGGGAGCGAGGAGCCGCACGTCGGCTGCGGTCGGATGCTGCGGGTCGAAGTCGAGCGCTGAGTCGAGACTCCATCGCTTACGGCGGGCGTCGGAACGCGCACTGCGCAGCAGCGTGGGAAGATCGGGTTCCGCGAACAGGACAGTCGTCGTCGGCCCGAGGTCGGTGATATCGACGAGCTGGTCGCCATCCACGACGACCAGACTCGCGCCCGCTGCTTCGGCAGAATGGACGCGCCCGACAAGGAGGGCGTCCGCGTCGGCGGGCAGCACGTCATGTGCGCGCAGTCGAGTGCTCATTTCGCACCTCGCTGCTCTTGGACGGCCGACCCGGCGTCAACGATGCCGGGCTCACCGCCCTCATACCACGCGAAGAACTCCCAGAACTCTCCGTTGGGGCCGTCAAAGTAGATGCACCGGGCGTTCCATGGATAGTCGCGGGGCTCGGCCGAGAAGTGCACGCCCCGACCGCGGTACTCCTCGTAGATGCGGTCGATCTCGGCTGGCGATTCCACCTCGCAGGCCAGCATGACTGTGCGTCCGGGCCCGGCGGCAGCGTGCCCTGGGACACCCGTGGTCTTCTCGAGCTGGCCACTTTCCCACAGGGCGAGAATCACACCGGGTCCCTGGAAGTCGGCGAAGCCGGGCATGCGGCTACGCAGCGTGAACCCGAGCGTCTCGACATAGAAGGCGATGCTTCCGTCAAGATCGGGGGTGATCAGGCAGATGTCGGTGATGGTCGGGCGGCGGTGCGCGCCACCGCTATTGGCCAGCAGGCTCATGGGGGGTCCAATCGTTCTCGTGGGGGAACATCCAGCGGGTCGGCATCAGGGCATCCGCACCGACCATCACGACGTCACCGCGGTCATCGACCATGACGTCGGCGTTCGGCGCGTAGGTGCCCATCAGCTCACGGCACACGCCGCACGGGTTGGTGACGACGATGTCGCCGGCGTCGTTCTTGCAGACCGCCACCATGGTGCGCAGGTCACCCGCGCCCGCCATCTCGGCGTTCGCGATCGCCGATGATTCGGCGCACACGTTGACACGCCGGGACCCGATGTGCAGACCGAGGTAGACGTTGCCGTCGTCGGCGCGCACAGCGGCAGCGACCTGGTGGATGTCGGGGTCGTGCCGGGCAATGAGCAACTGTTTGGCCGCGTCGTACAATTCGACCTCAGATGCGTCTGGGACACGGGTCATCATGCCTCCTCGAGCTTGGGGGTGGCGATGCGCATGCCACCCGACTTGGACGTCCTGGCGAGCACGACGAGTCCGATGAACGCCACCACGTAGGGCAGCATCTGTGCGAACTGCGGAGGCATGATCGATTCGTCAACGAGAATCGAGGTGGCCGTGGCCATCCCGAAGAGCACGCACATGAGCGTGAGCAGGCCGACCCGGCCGCGGCAGAAGATCACCGCCGCCAGCGCGACGAAGCCCAGCCCACTCGTCATCCCCTCGGTGAATAGCGACAGCTGGCCCATGCTCAGCTGCACCCCCGCGAGCGCGCACAGCATGAAGCACCAGACCTGTGCGAGGACGCGCATGAGGGTGACGTTGCCTCCCGCAGACTCAAGCGCCTCCGGGTGCTCGCCCGCGGCCTTGAGATGGCGCGCGATGATCGTATAGCGGGCCGCCAGGGCGAGGCCGATCACGATGACCCAGCTGATATAGGTCAGCACCGTGTGCCCGGACAGGATGGCACCCACGATCGGCACGCCGTCGAGACCGGGAACCGTGATCTTCGCCAGCGACGGGATGGCCGTGTCACTCAGCGTCCCCTTCACTCCATAGAAGCTGCGCAGCATGTAGACGGTCGCGCCCGCGGCGAAGATGTTCAGCACGATGCCGGCCACGAACACATTGACCTTGAAGACCGACACGAGGATTCCGAACAAAGCTCCGGCAACCGCGCCGAGCAGCACCGTGAGCGTCACGGCGAGGAGGGCATCGCCTGTCGCCAAACCGATCACGACACCGAAGAACGCGCCGAAGAGCATGGCGCCTTCGAGCCCGACGTTCAGGTCCTTCGTCCATGAGGTCAGAAGGCACCCGAGTGCTGCGAGCAGGATCGGCGTGACGAACCGGACACCGGAGGACAGGAACGCGTCCAGGATCTCCATGCTCAACGCTCCTTTCGCGTCGTCAGACGCGTGAACAGGTCGGAGACCCGGGCGAACAGCCCCGCACGCGCCGCGACGACGATGATGATGATGGCGATCAGCACACTGGAGAGCTCGGACGGAACGAGCGAGACCTGCTCTATCCCGCGTGCCGTCGAACGCATGATGCTGTAGATGCCGACCCAGATGATCGTCGGGATCGGGCGAGCTCGGGCGACGAGGGCGATGAGTACGGCATCCCATCCGATGCCAGCGCCGATCTCGGTCCAGTAGCGTCCCTGAGACGCGGTGACCAGCATGGAGCCAGCGACGGCGGCGAGCGCGCCGCTCATCACCATGGAGCGGATCTGCGATCGGACCGTACTCACTCCCGACGCTGCGGCGAAGCCGGGGGCGTTTCCCGTCATGCGCCAGCGGTAGCCGGTCACGCTGCGTTCGCTCAGCCACCAGGCGAAAACAGCGATGGCGAGCACGACGATCACGCCCCATGTCAGCCCCGTGCGCGGGATCAGCTCGGAGAACATCGCCGTGTCGTGCACGCGCTCGGTCGTGCCGCTCTGGCGCGAGGGATCGCGCAAAGGACCGGTTACGAGGTACGCACAGAACAGGATCACGATGTAGTTGGACAGCAGGCTCGAGACGACCTCGTCCACGTTCCACTTCGCCCGCAGCCAGCCGAGTCCGCCGGCGATGAGACCGCCGGCGACTGCCGCGGCGAGGGTGGTGAGGGCGAGGTGGAGCGGGGAGAACATCGGCCCGATGTAGGCGCCCACGAGGGCTGCGGCCATAGCACCGGCGAACACCTGACCTTCGGCACCCAGGTTGAACATGCCCGACCGGAAGGCCAGCGAGACACCGAGGGCCGCGACCACGAGAGGAAGCCCCCACGCGAATGTGCGCGCCACGGCGTTCAGCGAGCCGAGCGAGTAGTCGAAGCCCGCCGCGATCGTCGGCAGAGCGGCGTACCCCTGGGCTTGGATAAGCACGACAGCTGCGACGACAGCGATGACGAGCACGAATGCTCCGTTGCGCACCGAGCGGAGCGTGTGAGCCGTGGCGCGCTTGGACTGCGCGATGATGATGGACGTCGTCGTGGCCGTCATGATTCACCCCTGATTCCGAGTCCGACCATGTGCACCCCGAGTTGTTCACGGGAAGTGGTGGTCGCCTCTTCCTCGGCGGCGATGCGTCCGTCGTACATCACGAGGATGCGATCGCTCAGCCGAAGCAGTTCGTCGAGGTCCGCTGAGATGAGCAGAACGGCGCATCCATTGGCCGCGGCCTCGACGATGCGGGAGTAGATGAAATCGATCGCCCCGAGGTCGACCCCGCGCGTCGGCTGAGCAAGAACGAGCAGCTTCGGACTCTCTTCCAGCTCGCGCGCGATCACGATCTTCTGTTGGTTTCCGCCCGAGAGATACGCGCATCGCGTGTCGATCGACGCAGTGCGGATCCGGTGGCGATCCACCATCTCCTTGGCCCATTCGCGGGTGCTCTTGGGCAATGCGTTCACGAGCCACGGCCCGCGCAGGACACGGCGGATCTTGCCCGCTGCGAGCCCTTCGAGGACGGATCCATTCATCGGGATCCCCTCACGCTGGCGGTCTTCGGGCACGAAGGCGATCCCTCGATCGCGTCGACGCGCGAGGGAGAGTCCGGTGAGCTCGGTCCCGTCGAGCAGGATGTGTCCACCGGCGGGCTGGATCGCACCGACGAGCGCCTCGGCGAGCGCGGTCTGGCCGTTGCCTTCGACACCGGCGATGCCCACGATTTCACCCGGACGGACCGTGAAGCTCACGTCTTCAAGGGCCGCGTCGTGCGTGGCCTTCTCGGTCGTGAGCCCGCTGACATCGAGCACGGGGGTCTCTGCGATGTGGTGCACGCGTTGAACGCGACCGAGGTTCACATCGCTGCGTCCCGTCATCGCCGCCACGACCTGTTCCGTGTCGGTCTCGGCCGCGAGGAAGGACTCGACGGTCCGGCCCTGCCGCAGCACGGTGATCCGATCGGCGACCTCGAACACCTCGCGCAGCTTGTGTGAGATGAAGACGATCGCCGCATTCTCTTCGGATGCCAGCCGCCGCAGCAGCGCGAACAGTTCGGTCGTCTCGGCGGGGGTGAGGACGGCGGTCGGCTCATCGAGGACGATGATCTGTGCTCCGCGGTAGAGCACCTTCATGATCTCGAGCTTCTGCTGCGTCGCCACACTCAGGTCTCCGACGATTGCCTGCGGATCGACGGTGACCCCCAGACGCTTCGCGACGGGGGCGATCGCCTCGGCCGCCGCTCGGGCGCTGTATCCGCCACCGCGCGATGGCTCCGCGCCGAGGACCACGTTCTCGGCGACCGTGAACGACGGCACGAGCATGAAGTGCTGGTGCACCATGCCGACCCCGGCACGGATCGCGTCGCTCGGGCGATGGAAGGCAACCTCTTTGCCCTTGAGTCGCACAGCGCCCGTGTCAGCGCGATACATCCCGAAGAGGATGCGCATGAGCGTCGTCTTTCCGGCACCGTTCTCTCCGACGAGCGCGTGGATCTCGCCGGCATAGAGCGTGAGGTCGACCCGATCGTTGGCGAGCACGTCGCCGAAGCGCTTGGAGATGTTGCGCAGCTCCAGGACCGGGGCTGCCACGGGGGCTTTGTCAGTCATTGATCGTCACATCGCCCGCGATGATCGACTCCTGCAACGTCTCGAGCGCAGCGATGTTGTCAGCTCCGAGGATCGCCTCGTCGTAGGCCATGTCCCAGCCGCCCTCGGCGAAACCGAACTCGACAACGTCTCCGCCGTTCAGCGCACCATCGATGTACTGCTGGGTCAGGTCGAGGATGACACTGTCGACGCCCATGATGAGGCTTCCCGGAACCTTGCCGGGTGCCAGCGACGACTTGTCTGCCACCACGCCGATGGGTGCGATGTCGACACCCGACTTGGCGGCGTCGAAAACGCCCGAGCCGGACAGTCCGGCGTAGGCGAACATGCCGAACGCCCCGCGCGTCGACGCCAGCGACGAGGCGATCTCGGATCCCTTCGACGGGTCGACGAAGCTGCCGACATACTGCGACGCGACCGACTGCGCGGAGTCGACGTGCGTGACGCCCTGCGTGTAGCCCGACTCACAGTTCTCGACCACGGGCGCATTGACGCCCCCGATGAAGCCGGCAACCGTCGAGCCGTTGTCGGCGTTGACTGTCGCGGCGAGCGCACCCGCCATGAAACAGCCTTCCTGAGTGTGGAACACTGCCGACACGACATCCTCGCTTCCCGCGTCGCCGTCGATGAAGACGAACTGGGTCTCGGGATTTGCCGTAGCCGCGTCGATCATTGCGTCGATGGCCTCGAAGCCGAGCACGTAGACGATGTCGTTTCGGTCCGCGGCATCCTGGAGCAGGGGTGCGAAATTCTGTGCCTGCAGCTGCCCTTCATACGTCGTGACCCGCGCATCGAAGTCGCTCTCGAGGGAAGACTGCGCCAGCGCCGCCTGGTCGAAGAAGTCACCGTCACCGAAGGCGTTGTCGACGAAGATCCCGACGTTGAGCGCATCCTCTGCGCCACCCTGTCCGGACGTATTGGGCGCCTGGCCCCCACAGCCGGCGAGGACGAGCGTCGCAGCACCGACGAGTGTGAGCGTGGCGAGCGATCGGGTTCCGATGCGCGAAGCGTTGGTGATCACAGGATTTCCCTCCATTGGGTTGTGAAGAACGGGTTCTCGAAACCGAGCAGCCTAGGCTTCTTCACTCGATCAGCATTCATATTATGATACTATTCTTGTCAGATCAACCAGTGCTTTCACCGCTGCGACGACGCACCCATGCTTCTCACCGAGAAGCACCGTTCGCAGACACGAGCTGCAAGCGGAAGGGGCGCGCATGAGTCAGCGCATCGTCGTCACCGATCACGCGTTCGCGGATACGCATCACGAGCAGGCAGCGGCACGCATCGCCGGTGCGTCGTTCTGCGAGTACGCCGCCAAGACCGAGGAATCTGCGGGGGAGGCAGTCGTCGACGCGGATGTCGCGCTCGTCAACTTCGCACCGATGACCCGGGGCGTGCTGGAGACGATGCGCCCGGGCAGCACTGTCATCCGCTACGGCGTCGGCGTCGACAACGTCGATCTGGTCGCCGCCGCGGAGTTAGGCATCCGCGTCGCCAACGTGCCGGACTACGGCGTCGAGACCGTGGCCGACCACGCGGCGGCATCGCTGGTGGCGCTCGCCCGTCGACTGCCTCTCTACGATCGTGCCCTGCGCTCGGACGGATGGGTGACGCCCACCGGGCTCGGTCCTGTGCGGAGCCTTCGCCAGCACACCATCGGTTATCTCGGGTTCGGTCGCATCGCTCAGGCGGTACATCGCCGCCTGCAGGCGTTCGGCGTCCGCTCCGTCGCCTACGACCCCTTCTGCCCCGACGAGGTGCTCGCCGCCGCCAGTGTCGAGCGCGTCGATCTCGACGAGTTGTCGCACCGAGCAACCGCGCTCACGCTGCACGCGCCACTGACGCCCGAGACGTCGAATGTCATCGACGCCGCGTTTCTGTCCCGGATGCCGGAGGGCGCGCTCCTCGTCAACACGGCCCGCGGCGGGCTCGTCGACGAAGAGGCACTGGGTGCCGCTCTCGAATCCGGCCACCTCGCGGGTGCGCTGCTCGATGTCACACGTGCCGAGCCGCTGCCTGCAGATTCGCCGCTGCGCGACGTGCCACGATTGGTCATCACGCCGCACGCCGCGTTCTACGACGAGGAGTCGCTCGATAATCTTCAGCGTCTGGCGAGTGAAGAGGCCCTCCGGGCTCTCAACGGCGATGCCCTGCGCTGCCAGGTCGCTTGACCTAACGAGGAGACGACGACGATGATGCCTGCGCCCGCAACCGCGCTGTCCGATGCGACCACCGAGCGGCGTCCGCTGTCCGAGCAGGTCGCCGATGCGGTGACGGCGCACATCCTCGAGAAGAACCTCCGGCCGGGCGACCAACTGCCCACCGAGCCGGAGCTGACCGAGGCATTCGGTGTGAGTCGCACCGTCATCCGCGAAGCCGGGCGCACTCTCGTGGCACGCGGTGTCGTCAGCATCCGCCCGCGCCGAGGCATGCAGGTCGCCCAGTTCGATCAGCGCAATCTCTCCCGTCAAGTAGCGCTCATGCTGCGCCTCGGCGGTGGCACGTTCCCGCAACTCATGGAGATGCGGCGAGCACTCGAACCTGAGATGGCTGCGCACGCCGCGCTGCGCCGCACCGACGCAGAACTCGATGAACTGTTCGAGCTCGTCGAGTTCATCGAGGTGGTGCACGAGGGCGAGAGCGCGAATACCGCGGCGCACGTCGCCGCCGACCTGGGCTTCCATTCCGTCATCGCCCGGGCGACGGGCAACCCGTTCTTCGCGCACATGTCGCTGCCGATCAACGAGATCCTCGCCGCGACCTATCTGCGCAGTCCGGGGTACTCGCCGGAGCGATCGAAGACCCACGAAGAGCACAGACTCATCGCCGAGGCCATCGCCGCAAGCGATGCCCCGACAGCGCGCGAACTGACGATCGCGCACATCAACCGCGTCACGGCCGCGGCCGAGGCGCTCGCCCCGCACATCGACTTCTCAGGAGCGCAATGAGTATCGACGCCCATCCCTTCGACCTCGGCAACGCGCACGTGCTGGTCACCGGCGGAAGCCGCGGCCTCGGGAGTGCCATCGCGCACGCGGTCGCACGCGCCGGAGGTCGTGTGACGATCGTCGCGCGCAATTCCGAGCAGGCAGCCGGAACGGTCAACGCGATCACGGCCGAAGGCGGTGCGGCGCAGGCGGTCCCCGCCGACGTCGGCGAGCTCGACCGCATCGACGCACTCGTTGAGGAGATCTCACGAATCGCGCCGATCGACGCCGTGGTGCACGCCGCTGGCATCCAGCTGCGGAAGCCTGCTGTGGACGTCACCCCGGCCGAATTCCTGCGGATCCAGGCGGTGAACCTGCACGCGCCGTACTTCCTGAGCACGGCGATCGCCCGGCAGCAGATCGCGGGAGCGCGGGGCGGTTCCCACATCTTCATCGGCTCGCTGAACTCGAGCATCGGTCTGCCGAACATCTCGCCGTACGTGGTGTCCAAGACCGGCCTGGTGGGCATGGCCCGCGCGTTCTCGACGGAATGGTCGGTACACGGCATCCGATCCAACGTCATCGGCCCGGGGTACTTCGCCACGGAGATGACCGAGGGGCTGCTCCAGAACCCCGCAGACCATGACCGCATCATGGGCAGGATCCCCATGCGCCGACTGGGAGATCCCACCGACATAGGACACGCGTGTGTGTTCCTCCTCTCCCCCGCGTCGCAGTACATCTCGGGCACAGTTCTCAACGTTGACGGCGGATGGCTGGCATCATGACGACAGGCGACAGCTCTCTCGAGCAGAATGTCGACGAGGCAGTGTCCCGCGTCGCCGCAGCATCCGACCGGTGGACACTGTATGGGTACGTCGAGCGTGCGCGCGTGATCCGCGCCATCGCCGACGAGCTCGATGCTGCAGCCGCGAACCTCACCGCGATCGCCCAGGAGGAGACTCGCCTGGCCCTGCCTCGGCTGGCCGGCGAACTCACACGGACAACCTTCCAGCTGCGTCTGTTCGCGGACGTGGCCGAGGAGGGTGGTTTCCTCGACGCGCGTATCGACCGCGCGGATCCGCAGTGGCAGATGGGTGCACCTCGACCGGACCTGCGACGCATGCTCGTGCCGATTGGACCGGTGCTTGTGTTTGCCGGCAGCAACTTCCCGTTCGCGTTCTCGGTGGCCGGCGGCGACACCGCCGCAGCCCTCGCGGCGGGCAATGCCGTGCTCGTCAAGGCGCACTCGGGGCATCCCCGACTCTCCGACGCGACCGCTGCGGCGATCGCGCGAGCCGTGGAGCGCGTCGGAGCGCCCGCGGATCTGGTCACCGTCATCCACGGCACCCAGCGCGGCGTCGAAGCGCTACGTCATCCACTCATCAAGGCGGCATCCTTCACGGGCTCGATCGCGGGCGGACGGGCACTGTTCGACATCGCCAACGCGCGCCCTGTACCGATCCCCTTCTATGGAGAGCTCGGGAGCGTGAACCCGGCCTTCGTCGCACCCGCAGCGGCGCGCAGCCGGACAGCTGAGATCGCCGAGGGCTATGTCGCGTCCGTCACCGGCAGCCAAGGACAGCTATGCACCAAGCCGGGGATGCTCGTGGTGCCCACTGGCTCCGACATCATCGATGCACTGCGCGAAGCCACCGCTCCTGTGGGTGGACCCTTGCTCAACGACCGGATTCTGAAGGGATACGTCGAGGGCCTCCACGAGCTCCAGGCGCGCGACGGGGTGAACCCCCTGCGCGAGGCTGACACGAGCCTGACGGAGCCGAGACTCACCTTGCTGCACGCGGATATCGAAGACGTGCTCAAGAACCCCGACGGGACGGTGACCGAGGTTTTCGGCCCGTTCGGCTTGATCGTCAGCTACTCCGATCCGGCACGATTGCGAGACCTCACGATGGCTCTCGAAGGCCAGCTGACAGCGACGCTGGTAGCCGACGACGACGCCGAAGACCTCGCGATCGCCCGTGAGCTCGTCCCCCTCCTGACGCAGAAGGCCGGCCGCGTGCTGTGGAACCAGTGGCCGACCGGAGTGTCCGTCACCCATGCACAGCAGCACGGCGGACCATACCCGGCCACGACGGCCTCGACCACGACGGCCGTCGGGACCGCCTCGATCAGCCGCTTTCTGCGCCCCGTGGCGTTCCAGAACTTCCCCGCCGTGCTCTTGCCCGAGCCACTGCAGGACGCCAATCCGCTAGGAATTCCGCAGGACGTCAACGGTTGATGACGATGACTTCGCACGCAGACCCCTAGCGTGAAATCGGCATGCACGACCCACGCGCCATCTCGACGACGGTGCTGTCACCCATGGCCGAAGCCCAAGTGATCCTCAACTCCACCTGAGGCGATTCGACGATAATGTGAAAGTCAGGCCGCTTCAAGAAGGTGCGTGTTCAGTGCCGGGCCCACAGTGTTTGCGGCAGTCGACACCGACTTCGGCGGGCCCAGCACGTTCGGTTCTGCTGCGTGTGTTTCAGAACGCAGTCACTGGCGTTCCAACGACTCGACGGCCTCGACACGGCGTGGCTCCGCTCCGAAACCGGTCTGCCTCAAGTGACCGCCACGCTCGAATTGGGTTGCCGGGACCGCGAGCATTCGGGTGAGGAGACCGTAGACGATCGCCCCCTCAGGCCACTGGGTTACAACGCGGCCGGATTTCGAGCGGAAGTAGCTCTGGCCTTGCGTGAAGCTGGTCTTGGCCATCCGCCTCTGGAGCGCGTCGTTGAACACGTCGTGATATCGCGCTTTCACTGTGGCTGAGGTGAAGCCCTTTCTCGCCATCCGCTGAAGAATTCGGGCGATGTAATCGGCTTGGCGTTCAAGGTTGTAGACGATGGCATAGAAGTTCGTGTTGGGCCCGTACATCATGAAGAAGTTCGGAAAGCCCGGAACCGCGATACCCAAGAAGGCCTGCGGGTCGTCGCCCCACACCTCGTGGATATCCCGACCGCTTTCGCCGAGTACCGTCATCCCCAGCAAGAACTCGGCCGGGCGGAATCCGGTCGCGGTGACGACGATGTCGACGGGGTGACGCTCGCCGCCAGAGTCGATTACGCCGTCCTCGTACAGTCCGGCGACCGCTCGCGGGACTACTCGGACGTTGTCCCGCTGGAGTGCGGGAAGATACTCGTTGCTTCGGACCGGTCGCTTGGCAAGGTAGGCCCCCGTCGGAGTAAGGAGCGCGCGCAGCTCCGCGTCTGCCACCGAGCGCTCGAGGTGCAGGGTGCATCGCTCGACGGCTATGCGGTCGGCGCGCGAACCCGGCCGCACGACTCTGCCGCCGAACCAGTTCTTCTCCTGGTTCCAGAAGAGTCGCGCGCGCTCCCGCCGATAACCTCGCCCGGAGTTGAGCCGGCGGCGCTGCTCCGGGGTGAACGTGCTTCGTTCCTTCATGTCTACCCACGCTGGCTGTCGCTGAAAGAGCGTGAGCGTGCCGGCAGCCGGCGCGAGCGCGGGAACGACCTGGGCGGCAGAGGATCCGGTGCCGATCACGGCGATCCGCTTGCCCTGCCAACGCACGCCGTGGTCCCACCGCGCGGTGTGGATGACCGGCCCCGCGAAGAGGTCTCGCCCCGACAGGCGAGGTTCGGACGGCACGTTGAGCAGCCCCACCGACGAAACGACCGCGGCGAACCGCCATTCGCGCCCGTCCTCCGCGCGGACGTGCTGGCTCTGGGATGCTTCATCCCACTCCACCCGCACGATGCGGGTGCGAAGCGTCAAGTGCTCCCGCAGCCTCCAATCGTCGGCGGTCTCCTCGAGATAACCGAGCAACTCCGTTTGCGTCGCGAAGGGTCGGGACCAGTCGTGCTGCTTGAACGAGTACGAGTACATGTGGGACGGAGTGTCCACCTCGGCCCCAGGGTAGGTGTTGTGGAACCACGTACCGCCGATGCCGTCACCGGCCTCGAAGATCGTGAAGTCCGTGATCCCGCTGCGAAGCAGCCGAACCCCCATAGCGATCCCGGCGAAACCCGCTCCGATGATCGCGACCGACGGCTTGCCGGGTGCTCTGTTGGTGCGTTTGGGCATCCGAATCCCCTTACAGGACCTTGGCGAGAAAGGCTCTGGTGCGAGCGTGGGCGGCATCCTGGTTGAGGGCCGATGCGGGGCCGTCCTCCACGAGAAGGCCGTCTTCCATAAAAAGGAAGCGATCGCACACCTCGCGCGCGAATCCCACCTCGTGGGTGACGATGATGCTGGTCATCCCATCGCGCACGAGCTCACGAATCACCTGCAGGACCTCGTTCACCATCTCGGGATCGAGCGCGCTCGTAGGCTCATCGAAGAGAAGCGCCTCCGGCCGCATGGCCAGCGCCCGTGCGATGGCGACACGCTGTTGCTGGCCGCCCGAGAGCTGGGCAGGGAAGCTCCGGGCTTTCTCCGCCAGGCCGACACGATCGAGAAGGGCGAGAGCCTCGGCCTTCGCGATCGAGCGGGCTCGCTTCTGAACCTGAACAGGCCCCTCCGTGAGGTTCTCGAGAACCGTCATGTGGGGAAAGAGATTGAACTGCTGGAACACCATGCCCAGACGTTGCCGCTGCCGCGCCTCGGTCTTGTCGTGGAGTTCTCTGATTCCATTCCCGTGCATGCGGTAGCCCATGAGATCGCCTCCGAGGAAGACTGCTCCTTCATCGGGACGCTCGAGCATGTTGAGGCATCTGAGCAGAGTGCTCTTCCCACTTCCAGATGGGCCAAGGATGCAGAGAGCCTCTCCCTGAGCTACCTCAAAGCTGACTGATCGAAGGACCTGATGGGAGCCGAAAGACTTGGAGATGTTCAACGCGGCGATGAGGGGAACGGTCATCACCTCACCGCCCTTCGGTCGCGGCTGAGCGCTCGCTCCAGGTGGTATTGCCCATAGGAGAGCACGCTGACGAAGACCGCGTACCAGATCGTCGCCACCAAGAGCAGCGGAACGATGTCGTAGGTGCGGTTGTAAATCGTCTGCACCGAGTACAGCAGGTCGGGCACCGAGATGAATGCCGCGAGCGACGTTGCCTTCAGGAGATTGATCGTGTCATTACTGATCGGCGGGATCGCGATGCGCATCGCCTGAGGCAGCACGATGCGGAAGAACATGAGGGGCTTGGTCATGCCAATGGCAGCCGCCGCCTCACGCTGGCCGGCTGGGACAGCGAGGAGCGATGCCCGGATCACCTCCGACGTGTACGCAGCCTGCTGGAAGCCGAATGCGAAGACCGCCGCCCAGAATCCGCTGACCACCGTCGAGGTGTCGATCGCCCACCACTCCGGCCCGAACGGAACTCCGATCGCGATGCGGGGGTAAATGATCGCGATGTTGAACCAGAGGATGAGCAGCACGAGCAGCGGGATCGACCGAAAGAACCAGACATAGATGCCTGATATCGCGCGCAGGACGGGGTTAGCCGACAGACGCATGTTCGCCAGGATCACCGATGCGACGAGTGCCAAGCTCATCGACAGCACAGTCAGCAGAAGAGTGTTGCCGATGCCCTGCATCACGCTCGGCGCGAACAGGTACTCCCACACGACGGGCCAACCGAGAGCTGGGCGCATGACGAAATCGATGATCGCTACGACGGCGACGAGAAGCACAAGGCCAGCCATCGAGTTGCGCACGATATGGCTGTGCTGCTCGTGCGGGGCAGCACCCAGGCTGTTGGCCCGCACGCGCCACACGGCTTCGGAGTCGGGGGCGGTCATGAGCGAACTACTCATTGCGTCACCAGGTGCGACTCTTCGATCATCATGCCGGAAGTGCCGTATACGTCGAAGATCGCGGCATAGGCTCCGTCGGCGATCATCTCGTTGAACGCGTCGACGAGCTTCGGGCCCCAGGCGCTGCCCTTGGGCACCGCGAAGCCGATCTCCAGCTCCAGGTAGCGTGGGCCTGTGATGGTCCACTTATCCGGGTTCTCAGCAGTCTGATAGGCCATCGAGCTCAGCGTTGCCGTCGCCGTGTCGACCTGCCCACTCTGCGTGGCGAGGTCGGCGCTTGCCCAATCAGGAAAAGTCTTGATCTCGATCGCCTCCTCGCCCGCTTTGACGCACTTCGCCGACTGCTCCTCCAGAGACTGGATGGGGCTCGACGATGCCGGGAGCCCGATGCTCAGCCCGCACAGCGCCATCATGTCGTCAGCGATTTCAGGGTTGCCGGCCTTGACCTGAAATCCGTAGGCGTCCTGCAACGCAATAGCGAAGTCGAACTTCTCGAGCCGCTCCGGTGTCGCGTCAGCGCCGGGGACGAAGATGTACTTTTCGCTCTCGAGGCCGAGCAGCGAGTTCTCCCACGTCGTGCGCTCGTTCTCGATCGTCACCCCGAGATACGGCGCGAGAGCCGACGAAAGGTCAGGCAGCATGCCGATCAGTGCGTCAGTGTCGTCCGTGTAGGCCCACGGCGGCACACCGGTCTGCTGCGGGATGACGAACGTCTCCCCTTCGACCGTCGAATCGGTCGATGCCGCCGGGTCTGTAGCGGACGAGCACCCGGCCAGGCTGAGGACGACGGCACCGACAACGGCGCCCGTAACAAGTGCGTGCTGTATGCGATGAGTAGGACGCATGCGGACTCCTGCGGGTGATGGTGAGTATTGGTTGTGAGCGATGTTACGGAAGGCGGGCCACCAAAGTACCGTGCAAGCGCACACAATGTTTACGAGAATGGTGGGTACATGCAACGATTTACCACGATCGAAACAGGCTAGAAAAATCGGCGAAACGGGAGTGGCGTGGAGACGCTGGACCGACTGGTGACCAACCTTCGCGGCATGGTGACGCTCTTGGGCGAGTCGAGGGCGCCGGCTCTCGCAATCAGGGCATGCAGCATCGTCGAGGCGCATGACGAAGGCGTGCCCCGGCTGGATCGTTCCGATGAGGTCGTCCTGCTCATCGGGCAGACCTCCGAGCACCTCGCGAGCGGATTAGAAGACCTCGCGGCGTCTCGCCCCGCGCTCGTGATGGCGAAGTCTTCGGATGCTGCGGACCTCGAGCACTTCGCCGAAGCAGCCGGTATTGCTCACGTAGCACGGGTGAACGCCGATGTCCCCTGGGGTCAACTTCACGGGCTGGTAGAGAGGATGATCGCGTCGGCTCCTGAAGCCGACACGGCCCCGCCCGACGGCACGCCAGAGCGGCCGCAGGCCGGTGATCTCTTCGCGATAGCGAACTCGCTCGCTGATCAGGTTAACGGGTACGTCTCCATCGACGACATGCAGAGCCGAGTCCTGGCGTTCTCGCCGCTCGACGAGCATGCCGACCAGCTGCGTCGTGATTCCATCCTCGGACGCGGCGCTCCACCTGGGCATCGCGAGCAGCTGCGGGCCCAGGGCGTGTGGGATCAGTTGAGCCGGCCGGGACGGGTCTTGGAGTTCGGGCGAGACGGTGAGATCCAGCCCCGGCTGGCCGCGGGCATCATCGACGAGCGCACGCAGAGGCATCTCGGCACCATATGGGTGCAACAGGGAGCGACGCAGTTCGCGCCGCGGGCCCGTCAGATCCTCGCAGCAGGTGCTGCTCTCGCCGCCAGGGCAATCGCACGCGCCGACCGCGTCGAGTCTCGCGATTCGGAGACCCTTCTGCAGTTGCTCGGACTGCGGCGGAGCACAGAGTCCCGTCGAACGCTCGCCGCCATCCTCGGCCTCGAGGAGTCGCGAACATGGATGCTGGTCGCGTTCGCGCTCGCATCGGACGAGATACCCGCCGAGCCCTTCGCCGCCTCGACCGCCGCGGTGATCGCTCTCCATGCGGCCGTGATCCGACAGAAGGCCCAGGTGGCCATCGCACAGTCCATCGCGTACGTACTCATCCCCGATCCTCCCCCCGCGTCCACGATCCTCCCATGGGCTGAGCGCACCTCCGGTGCCCTGAGTTCACAGCTGAAGGTGAGCATGCGGTGCGCAATGGGACCCTCGGTCGAGAGCCCGCGCGAGTTGCCCGTCGCACGCGAAACCGTCGAAGCGATGCTGAAGAACTCCTCCGTCGAGGGAACGAGCGGGGTAACGACTTATGAATCCAAGAGAGCGCATCTACAGGTGTCGCGAGCTGTGCGAACCCTCTGGGAACGGGGCGTGCTCACCGGAGCGGCGGTCGAGGCTATCCTCGCCAGTCCGTACGTAGATGGCCGCGAGTTGCTTCGCACGATCGACGTGTACTTCCGTGAGGGCAAGAGCCCGCAACGCGCATCGCGTGCTCTGCATCTGCATCCGAACACGCTGCGGCAGCGACTCAAGCGCGTCGAGCGAGTCACCGGGATGAGCCTCGAAGACGATCAGGAACGCCTCCTGCTCGAGCTCGAAGTACGTGCTCATGCGGAGGGCCTAACGAGAGACGCGCCGTAGCGCGTCTCTCGAGGCAGGCACGCCGGTCAGCTGCGGGTTCCGGCCGGTTCAGCGAGGCGGGTGCGCGGTCTCATCGACGGGGCAATGCGCGACGGTCTATGGCATGAAACAAGACGGATGCTGTGGGCCCGGAGCGGGCGGGCGCCAAGCACGAATTGGGCGGCCTTGCCTGCACCGCAGGCGTGCGATCTGAGCCTACTCGGTTGCAACTTCGACCATCATCTCGACGGCTTGGATCATGCTGTATCGGTCCCGCAGAGTATCGAGGATCTCCTCAACAGTGAGTGCCGCACCGTAGCGGCCGTAACGGCTCGCGATCTCCTGCACCGCGGCGAGCGCGTGCCGCGGGTTGAGGGCGACCGTGTTCTTCGCGAACTCGCGCGCACTGAGCACTTGGATGGTCGGTGGAATCTTGTCTGCGGGGAAGTCTCTGAGGTTCTCCGTGACGATCGCGCCGGCTCCTGCAATGACGGCCGCGGCGACCACGTGCTCGTCGTCCGGGTCGGGAAGCCCGAACGTGCCCTCCAGCGGTTCCCAGCCTTCGACCTCGGCGTCGATGAACTCGCGGCGCATCGCGGCAATGAGGGTCGCCGCGCGTTCAGCAGCCTCGACTGTGGGGATCCCCCGCTTCGTGAGCTTGGCCGCTTCGTGATACTCGAGCTCTTCGAGGATCACCGCACTCCAGGTTGGCCGATACGCACCCTCAACCGCGAGGGAGAGCAGGAAGTCACGTTGCAGGCTCGGCCACAGCACGTTGGTGTCGAGGGTCGCCGTGAACACGACCCCCATCCTGTCAGGCTGCGAAGCTAGAGCAGTGCAGCCCGCCTCGCCGCGACCGCCTTCCTCGCCGCCTTGAGGTCCTCGAGCGTCTGTTCGACGTTGTCTTCGTGAACAGCGTCACGCGTAGCGGCGAGCATGTCGTACTGACGCTCACGCCGGCGCTCCCGGTAGTCGAGGAGATCCGCGAGGAGAACGCGCCGGTGCGTTCCAGCCCTCTCGAACGGGATCTCACCCTCGTCGAGGAGCTTCACAACGGTCGGGCGACTCACGTTCAGGAGATCCGCTGCCTGCTGAGTGGTCAGCCTCGTTGTTTGCGGCACAACCGAGACAGCCAGTCCGCTCTGCATCGCATGAACAATCTTGCGGAGAGCGAGGTAGATCTCTTCCGGAAGCTCTACCTGATCACCTGGGTGCGCTCCCGCAAGAAAGTACCGCGGCTCGGGAACGACCCGACCGGCAGCCTCATGGGCGGTAAGGAAGTCCAGAACAGGGGCTAGCTCGTCGCCCTTGCTGGGAAGATACGTCTCTTCAACGACTGCAGCGCGAGACACGGGAATCACCTCAATACACGTGAACGCAGGAGGTTGCGTTTGTTGCGATTACCGTACCACGCGTCCCTGGCAGATCAGTAGATGGACCTGCTCGACACTGTCAGAAGACGCGGATGCCGCCATCCGCGAGCGCGTCACGGGCTCTGCCCCATCGGCGGTCGTCGGAGTAGATCTGCCATTGCTCGGCGAGCCCCTCGTCATGGACGAGGTCACGGAAGCGGCGGAACGCGCCCGCGCCCTCGATTGCGCGGATCAGTCGGTCTCGCAGCGCGCTATCGCGCTGACGGAGCACGAACGCTTCCATGTCCTCCCACCGGTCCCGTGATCCAGCCCGTTCGAGCCGGACCCACCGATCAGGTTCCGCCTCGACGTTCATCGCTGCGTCCTCCCCGACAATGGCCGGGTCGGTGAAGTCTCCGCTGAAGGCCTCACCGGTCAGGACGTCGACGTAGACCGTGCTCGACTCTCCGAAGTCGCCCTCCAGGAACGAACTGAGCTCGTCGAGGTCGACCGGGGAAGTGTGTGCTGCGGGCGATTCACGTCGCAGCAGTGCCAGCAGATCGTCGGCGAGCACCTGGTCCCCAGGGCCGCTCCGCCCGGTGAGCCGGTGGATCAGGGAGAGCGCCACCGGTTCGGCCTGGCGACGCCGGCTGCGCAATGCCATCGCCATTCCGGAGCCGACCTGCTGGAGCGCGTCATCGATCTCCCGCCCCGTCAGCGCATCGAGGAAGCCCACCGCATCGGCTGCCGCGACTGCGGCGCGGACAGCCCGGATGTCGAGTTCCGCCACAGCACCCACAGTTGGCCACTCATGAGTCTGCATCGGATCGAGCGCCCGCGGTCGCTGCGGCATCCGCGACTCACCGTCGTCGCCATCCCAGTTCCTGCCGTACTGGTCGGGGATGCTCCCCCACCCCCAGTAGGGAAGCGGCTTATTAGGCACAATCCCGACCTCATCGAGCGGATCGATCTTGCGCTCGCCGACCACGCAGCGGTGAACCCAGTTGTCGCCGAGATCGAACGTGTACTGGAACGTGGCGCCGAGCGTCAGCATCCGTCCCACTTTCGCCGACTCGATGTCCACCGCAGCGACGACCGGCCCGAACGAACTGGACGCCAGCGCCTGCCCGGTCTCGTCGTCGGTGATGACACGACCATCGGCGAGGGTGAAGACGGAGAGGTGCGAGCGATCCCATCGCGCGAACGCGTCATCGATCGCCTCAGCCAGGTCAAGGAACGTGTGCGACGGCGCCACGGCGAATATCCGGCCCGGCCACGGCCACAGGTCCTCGCCCCGCCCGCCCAAGAGCTCCACCCTCACCGACAGCCACGTCCGCGCCATACAGCGAGCATGCCACGCCGGCCGGAGTTGATACACGAGCGCGATGGACTTCACGATCGCGAGACGAGCCGTTCGGAGCTGGATTGACATCCGGCCGAATCTTCTTCTTCCATCAGCCGAAACGGTGAGACCGGGGCCTGCGGCCTTGGCACCGGTCGGCCGCGGAGCCTCGGGCAGTGGCATCCTGGACGGATGCCTTTGGCCCTCGACATCCCGAACGTCCTCGCCTCGTTCCGCACGACCAGACGCGACATGTGGGACTGGCGGTCGGTGCAGACCTACGCCTTCGAAGCCGAACAAGGGGTGTCACTCCTGGCGGACATGGCCGACGACTACGGCGCCGAAGGCGTGATCCCGGTCGTGCAGAAGGCGATCGGGAGCACCTTCCGTGTCCTCATGCGCGCCGACGATTCCGGCGGACTCATCCAGCTCGTCATCCAGGAGCTGCTGAACCTGCATGCCGATTTGTGCGATCAGAGCCCGCCTCCGCCGGCCACGCTGACCGGGTGGATCCAGAAGCAGCAGTTCGGCGAACTCGGCGAGTACTTCTCGGTGGACGTCGTCGACTACGCGGACGCTCTCGGCGAAGCCGGCATCGTGAGGTTCGAAGCTCACCTCGACAAGCGACGACGGACGCTGACCACACCCTTCGACGGGCGGCCCGACCCGGAGTTCACACACGACGACGAGTGGCATGCCCGCCATGCCGTGCTCTACAACCTGCAGCGCCTCGCCGTCCTGCGTGGTGACGAGGACGCGATCGTCCGCACCCACGGCGGAGACATGCCGCGCGCCCACATGCACGCCGCCGCTGCCAAAGCGCTCCATGAGGCCGGACTGCTCGACCGCGCGACCGTCATCGCGCACGAGGGCATGACTCTGCCCGGCGGGCCGCACCAGCAGCAGGAGTGCGGCGAGCTCTGGGTCGCCTTGGCAATCGCAACGGGCAAGAGTGCCGCGGACGCGGCCTCAGAGGTATTCCGACGATGGCCGACCACGGCCAATGCGCAGGCGTGGGAGTCAGCTTCAGGACCAGACTGGCCAGCGATCCGGGAGCACGCGATCGATCGGATGCGCGAACGCCCGTGGGAGCTGATCGCATACCTGATCGACGCGGATGACATCGCCCGCGCATGGGCAGAGGGACTCCGCGCGGCCGAGAACGGCACGTCGATTCTCTCCCAACAGTGGGATGACCTCGTCGACCGGTACAGCAAGATCGATCCCGTTGCCGTACTCCCCGTGATGGCGCAGCTCATCGACGACCGTCTGATCGAGGCGAACACCCGCGTCTACCCCGGCGCGGTACGCAGGATGACGAAACTCCGCGCCGCCGCACGAGCAGCCGGACACCCCGAGATCGCCGACGACTACCTCGCCGAGGTGCGCCGAAAGAACGCCCGGCGCCCGTCCCTGATCCAGAGAATGGATGCCGCCGGGCTCTGACACCATGAGCCGTCGCGGCGACAACTGCCGGAGAAGACGGAGGGATTTGTTCGGTCCGCACCCGCCCGCATTGGCATACCCGTAGGTCCCGAACTCCGCTGGCGAGTACATGCGGCGCACCCGGGCCAGCAGCGGATCCAAGTCCTGGTTCAAGACAGCGCTCCGAGACGCAGACCTCCAGGCCACGACCATGCACGACCCGCGTCACACCGCCACGAGCCGTCGGGCGCCTCGAGCCCGGCACCGGCTTCTCGCTCGGATAGGCACGACGTCACCTCGCTCGAGCCGGCGCTAACGCCGCCATGCCGTCAGCACCATGCCGACGTCGGCGGTCGCATGCCCCGCCTACACCCGCTGTCATGACACAGTCACCGACAGTTCGACGACGAAGTCGTCAGCGCTCTGTCCAGTCACCGTCTGACGGATCTCCACCGCCCCCATTTCGAAGCCGAGCTCATCGACGGCATCAAAAAGACCGACTACCGCCGGATGCAGGATCCCATCAGGGAGCTCCTCGCCACCGGCAGGACGCCATGTCGCCACGAGTTCCGTACGAGCCGGAAGCACGGCAGCGAAGCTCTCGGACCCGAGCATATCCTCGGGCACATCCTCCGGCGTGGGCCAGCAGCATGCGATCTCGATGGTTCCCTGGTCACCAGCGCGCAGCGCGGTCCAGAATGGCCCGCTGGGACCGAGACCTGCCCGCTGCAGTCGGACGAACAGTGCGCCGAAGATCTCGTTCGCGTCCTCGTCCGACACGGCGTCAACATCATCGACCGGAACAGCGAGGACTTGCCCCACGAAAGGCTGAGCGGGCATCGTCCGCTCAGTGACGTCGACCACCACGGCAAGCGCGCGGAGCACACCCTCAGCATCGCGGAACGCGAGGTCCTCCCGCTCGCGTTCCTTGAGGACACGAAGCCGGTGTTGCTCGAGCACTTCGAGCGCTTTCCCGCCACCGACCACATCTGCCACCTCGGGCAACGGCACTCCCGCGTCCCGAAGCGCACGGATCACCACGCCCGCGCGCACCTGCCCCTCCGCGTACAGCCGGTATCCCGTACGACCGTCCACCTCGGCGGGCACGAGCGCCCCGGCCTCGTCGTAGTGGCGAAGCGCCTTCACGCTCAGCCCCGTCAAACCTGCGAACTCGCCGATCTTCAACATGAATCCAGCTTGCAGCCTCCCCTAAGAGGAGAGTCAATCGGCACGTCTTCAACACCTCAGGGACTGCAGTCAGTCCACGACGGCAGCCGCCCGAGCACAACTTCAGGCACAGTCAGCCGAGCTCTCGCGGATTGGGCGGTCCGTCGGTTTACGCATGCTTCACGCACGCCGCAGAGACCAACTCCCGCAGACTTTACGCAGTTCAAACGCAAGCCCGGAAAACTAGAACCCGAGATGGTCCGCGATCCCGGTGTTTACAAGGGAACCGAGCCAGAAAAAATGGCGGAGACGGAGGGATTTGAACCCTCGGTCCCCTTGCGAGGACTCCACCTTAGCAGGGTGGTGCACTAGGCCTGACTATGCGACGTCTCCAGGCGAGCGCTCGAAGAGCACGCGCAGAGCAATCATAACCGGTCGAGTCGAGCCCGGCGAAACATCAGCGCTCGGGCAGGGTGCAGGTGACCTGGGCCGCCGTCTGACCCGCGATGCTCGAGGGCAGATCGACGCGATCCTCGGGCACCGCGGGGGTCTCCGGCGACGGCGCCGCCGACTCGACGGGCTCGGCGTCGCCCTCGGGCTTCGCTGCCTCACCGGTCACCTCGACACCGTCGCCCTGGCTCGCGTCGCCGGTCAGGTTGAGCGCCTTGTTCTCACGCAGCGCGGCGAACAGCTGGTCCGCGGCATCCCGAACCGGCAGCACACGCGAGAAGTTGTCGCCGTACTCGGTCGGGTACTGCACGAAGACGATGTCCTCGTAGGGCACGTCCTTCACTGCCATCGCGATCTGCGCCATGAGCGTCGGGTTCGCGAGCGACTGACTGAGCACCAGCTGCCCCTCGTTCACCTGCGAGATCGCGGTCGTCGCGAGAGAGAACAGCGTGCCGGGGTTGCCGAGCACGCCGTCACCCTGCAGCGTGCGCACCATCGACGACATGAACTGCTGCTGATTCGAGATGCGACCGAGGTCGGATCCGTCGCCGATTCCATGACGGATGCGCAGGAACTGCAGCGCCTCGACACCCTGCAGCGTGTGCGGGCCCGCGGCCAGGTTCAGACCCGTGTGCCCGTCGCTGATGTCACCCGCGACGCACACCTCGACGCCGCCGATCGCGTCGGACATGTTGATGACGCCGGTCCAGCGAATGGATGCCGCGAAATGGATGCTCTCGCCGGTGAGCTCCTCGACGGTCTTGACGGTGCACGGCAGGCCGCCGTACATGTACGACGCGTTGATCATCTGCGCGCTCATCGCCGAGTGATCGCCGTTGCCGTCTTCGCGGGGGCATGCGGGGATCGGCACGATCATGTCGCGCGGGAACGACACGACGGTCACACGCCGCGGTGCATCCGAGATGTGCACGAGCATCGTGACGTCGTTGCGCTCACCCTCGGCATCCTCGTTGGCGCAGCGCGGGAAGAGCGCGACGTCCTGCCCCTCGCACGAGTCCGATCCGACGAGCAGCAGGTTGACGCCGCCCTCGATCGCTCCGAGCGACGGCGGGATCGACTCTTCGTCGCCGATCGCGACCGAGCTGTCGGCGACGGCCTGCGCCGCATTCCACAGTGCGAACGCGCCCACTCCCCCGGCACTCAGTCCGACGACGGCGAGGACGACGCCGAGCACCGCGAGCAGCCGAGTGATCGGATGCAGCATCCCGAACCGGCCATGCCGCGCGAACGGGCGTCGGCCTTCCGGCCGGACCTGCACCGACATCAACCGTTCGACCTCAGGTTGCCCGCCGAGCAGGTCTCGTCGGCAGCGGAGGTGCCGGGGATGGAGTTGGGCAACGCGACAGCCGTCTCGGTCGGCTCAGGCGTCGTGGCGTCGGCCGGATCGGCGGGCTCGACGGGGGCCTCGCCCGCGTCGATCGGGTCTTCCGACGGCTCGACCGTGACGACGCCGCCGCCGCGGTTCGGGTCGTTCGTGACCTGGATCGGCTCGTTCGCGGCGAGCGCGGCCCACAGCTGCTCGGCCGCGGCATAGTTCGGAACGACGCGGTTCGGGTCGGCGGGATCGGTGTTGACCGGGTACTGCACGAACACGATCTGGTCGAACGGCACATCCTTCACGGCGAGACCGATCTGGGCGAGCGTGACGGGGTTGGCGAGGCTCTTGCTGAGAGTGATGTTGTCGACGGCGGTCGTGGCGAGCCGGTACAGGGTGCCGAAGTCGGACAGCACCTCTTCGCTGACGAGCTTGCGCGCGAGTCGCGACATGTACTGCTGCTGGTTCGAGATGCGGGCGAGGTCGCTGCCGTTCTCGAGGCCGTGACGCGTGCGCAGGAACTGCAGGGCCTCCACGCCCTGCACGTTGCGCATGCCGGCAGGCCAGTCGATGCTCGTGTACCGGTCGCGGATGCCGCCGTTGCCGATGCACACGTCGACTCCGCCGATCGCGTCGGTGATGTTGATGACGTTCCCGAAGCTGACCTTCGCCGCCATGGGGATGCTCTGCTCGCTCAGCGCCGAGATCGTCTTGGCGACGCACGACAGCCCGCCGTACGACCATGCCGTATTGATCTGCTGCTTGCTCATCGCCGACGTCGTCGAGCCGTCCTCGCGCGTGCACGAGGGGATCGGGACCATGAGATCGCGCGGGAACGAAACGACCGTGACACGGCGCGGATTGTTCGAGATGTGCACGAGCATGTTGACGTCGTTGAGCTGACCTTCGGCATCCGGACCCGTGCAGCGGTCGCCGAAGAGGTACGCGTACTCGGGCTCGCATTCGTCAGTGCCGACGACCAGCAGATCGACGCCCGTCTCGATCGCACCGATGTCGGGCGGCACGGGAGCCTGTCCTTCGAGATCGACGGCGTCCTCGGTGGCGCTCGCCGCGAGATCGTAGGTCGCATAGGCGGCCACACCCGCCCCCGAGACGAGAACGACCCCGAGCATGACGCCGATCACCTTGAGCAGCAGCGAAACCGGATGCGGCGAAGTCAGCGCCCCGTGACGCGCGACGGTGCGACGGCCACGCTTGGCGGGCTTGGTCGTCTGGCTCACGGGGGTCCTTTCACGGCGTCTTCAGGTTCGCCCCCAGCACACATCAAGCGGAGGGTGTGGGATTCGAACCCACGGGACATTTCTGCCCACTGGTTTTCAAGACCAGGTCCATCGGCCGCTCGGACAACCCTCCCGGCGGATGCCACCGGCATCCGTCGAACAGGCGTCGAGTCTAGTCGACGGAACTGCTGACATATTGTTCCAGCGGCGGCTGTGGGACTTCTGAAAGGCGCGCGGGGCTTTGTCGCTCGAACCGTACCGTTTCCGCCGAACGGGACGTCGACGAGGTCGGGTTCGACGGGAATGGTCGGGTTCGACGAAAGGCGACGCGAGAAAGGTCGGGTTCGACGGGAAAGGTCGGGTTCGACGAAAGGCGACGCGAGCGAGGCTCAGAGCGCCCGGAGGATCGCGGCGACGCCGCCGGCCTCGACCGACGTCGTCGTCTCACCGGCGGCATCCCGCACCTCTTGCGGGCCCTGCTCCATCGCGACAGCGCGACCGCCGTGCTCGAGCGCCCAGGCGAACATGCCGACGTCGTTGCGTCCGTCGCCGATGACGAGCACGTTCTCGGGCTGGATGCCGAGCGTCGTGCGCACCCGTTCGAGCCCCGTGCTCTTGTCGACGCCGTGCGGCGCGATGTCGAGCCACGCAGACCAGCCCACCGAGTACGAGACCTGGGTGAGTCCGATGTCCGAGACGAGCTCCAGGAAGGCGTCGGAGGCGTGCTCGGGCGCGACGACGACGACGCGGCACACGCGCTGCGCCCCCAGCTCCTCGAAGGGCACACGGCGCGCGGCGACGAGGTTCCAGTCGTCGAGGTACTCGGTATAGAGGCGGTTTCCGTCGGGCAGCTCCACGAGGTACCGGGCGTCGGGCAGGTGCTCGCGCAGCAGCGTCAGCACATCGCGCGGGTCGAACGTCTCGAGGTGCCACCGCTCGTACTCGAGGTCGTCGGCGTCGATCCGGCGCAGCACGACGGCACCGTTCGAGCACACGACGTATTCGGGAGCGATACCCAGCACACGGAGGATGCCGCGGGTTCCCTCCCAGCTGCGTCCCGTCGCGATCATCACCTCATGCCCCGCACGCTGCGCGTGCTCGACGGCGTCGACGACACCCGGGCTGAGCGATTCGTCCTCGAGGATGACGGTGCCGTCGATGTCGAGCGCGATGAGCATGTGCTCGACGACGATGCCCGGCGCCTCGGTCTCGCGGGCGAGCTCGTCGACGATCTCGACGGCCTCGCCCCGACCGACGACGTCGATCTCACCCGTCGCGGGCAGGTGGGACAGGTCGTCGTCGGTCATGCCGGCGGCTCCATGATCTCGAGCCCGCCCAGGTAGGGCCGCAGCACCTCGGGCACGACGACCGAACCGTCGGCGCGCTGGTGCGTCTCGAGGAGGGCGACGATCCACCGCGTCGTGGCGAGGGTGCCGTTGAGGGTCGCGACGGGCTGCGTCTTGCCGCCCTGGTCGGCGGGCAGACGATGACGGATGTCAAGGCGCCGCGCCTGATAGGTCGTGCAGTTCGAGGTGCTGGTCAGCTCGCGGTACGCGCCCTGCGTGGGCACCCACGCCTCGACGTCGTACTTGCGTGCGGCGCTGGACCCGAGATCCCCGGCCGCGACGTCGATGACGCGGTAGCTCAGGCCCAGGTCCTGCAGCATCCGCTCCTGCATCGCGACGAGTCGCAGGTGCTCGGCCTCGGCGTCCTCGGGCACCGTGTAGACGAACATCTCGAGCTTGTTGAACTGGTGCACGCGGATGATGCCGCGCGTGTCCTTGCCGTACGAGCCGGCTTCGCGCCGGTAGCACGTCGACCAGCCGGCGTAGCGCTTCGCGCCCGTGGTCAGGTCGAGGATCTCGTCCATGTGGTATCCGGCCAGCGGCACTTCGCTCGTGCCGACGAGATAGAGGTCGTCCTCTTCGAGGTGGTACACCTCGGCGGCGTGCTGACCGAGGAATCCGGTGCCCCGCATGACCTCGGGCCGCACGAGGGTCGGCGGGATGAGCGGGATGAAACCGTCCTGCAGGGCACGGTCGAGTGCGAGCGACATGAGGGCGATCTCGAGCCGCGCGCCGATGCCCGTGAGGAAGTAGAAGCGGCTGCCCGACACCTTCGTGCCGCGCTCCATGTCGATCGCGCCGAGCTTCTCGCCGAGCGCGAGGTGGTCGAGGGGCTCGAAGTCGAACGTCGGCACGTCGCCGTGGGTGCGCAGCGTGACGAAGTCCGCCTCGCCGCCGGGCGGGACGCCGTCGATCACGATGTTCTCGATCTGCGCGAGCGCCGCGTCGGAGGCCTCCTCGGCGGCGGTGACGGCGTGCTGGGCCTCTTTGACACGTTCGCTGAGCTGCTTGGCCTCGGCGACGAGGGCAGCCTTCTCGTCCTTCGGCGCCCGCGCGACGGTCTTGCCGTGCGCGTTCTGCGCCGCGCGCAGCTCTTCGAAGGTCGTGATGGCGGAGCGACGCGCACGGTCGGCCTCGAGCGCCGCATCGACAGTGTCGGAGGAGTGCCCACGCGCCTCCTGCGAGCGCTTGACCAGCTCGGGATTTTCACGGAGAAGCACGGGATCGATCACCCGACAATCCTCGCATGCGGGCTCCCCCGCGGCATCCTGCGCATAATGGTCGAATGGCGACCCCTGATGGGAACGGTTCTCGAAACGCAGACGCGCCGGATCCGGTGCAGGCTGCGGCCCCCGACGACGTCATCCGCGAGCCCGAGGACATCGCCCCCGATCGCACCGACGGCGCGAGCGGGCAAGCGCGACGCGTCGACGCCGAGGGCGACACCGCCACCATGTCGGGCGGCGAGGAGCGGCCGAGCCCCAAGGCTGCGCTCGTCTACAACCCGATCAAGGTCGACGGCGACGAGCTGCGCGACACCGTGACCCGGATCTCGACGGATGCCGGATGGTCCGAGCCGCTGTTCTACGAGACCACCGTGTCCGATCTCGGCGACGACATCACGCGACAGGCCCTCGAGGCGGGCGCCGACGTCGTGCTCGTCGCGGGAGGCGACGGCACGGTGCGCGCCGTCTCGGAGGCGATGGCGGGGTCGGGCGTGCCGCTCGCGATCGTGCCCAGCGGCACGGGCAATCTGCTCGCCCGCAACCTGCGCCTGCCCCTCACCGAGCCCGCCGCGATGATCCGCGCCGCGTTCGACGGCGACCGGCACGCCATCGACGTCGGCTGGGCGCGGCTGCGCCGCGCCGACGGCGAGCGCGTCGAGCACGCCTTCGTGGTCATGGGCGGCATCGGCCTCGACGCGGCGATGATCGCGAACACGAGCCCGCAGCTGAAGAAGACGGTCGGGTGGGTCGCGTACGTCGACGGCGCCGCGCGGTCGCTCGCCGGCGCGAAGCCGTTCCGCGTCATGTACCAGCTCGCGGGCCGGCGCCTGCACGCCGCCCGTGTGCAGAGCATCCTCTTCGCGAACTGCGGGTCGCTCCCGGCGGGCCTCGAGCTCGTGCCCGACGCGTCGATCCTCGACGGGGCGCTGGACATCGTCATCGTGCAGCCGAAGGGCGCGTTCGGCTGGCTCTTCGTGTGGCGGCGGGTCGCGTGGGACAACAGCGTCCTGCGCCGCTTCCGGGCGGGGCGGCGCGTGCTGTCGTTCCGCACGAAGGACAACTCGGTCATCTATTCGCGCGGCACCGGGATCGAGATCGGCACGAGCGAGCCGCACCCCGTGCAACTCGACGGCGACGAGTTCGGCGAGGCCGTCGAGGTCGACACCCGCATCGATGCCGGGGCTCTGCTCCTCGCCGTGCCCGAGGGGCACGACCTCAGCGGGCTCTGAGCGATGACCGCTCCGTCGATCGTCTGGTTCCGCGACGACCTGCGCCTGGCGGACAACCCCGCGCTGCGCGCCGCGATCGACCGGGGCGGACCCATTGTCGCGCTCTACGTGCTCGACGAGGAGTCGCCCGGCATCCGCGCCCTCGGTGCGGCGGCACGCTGGTGGCTGCACCACTCGCTCGCCTCCCTCGATGCGCGCCTGCGCGAGCGCGGTTCGGCCCTCGTGCTGCGCCGGGGGCCCGCGAGCGCAGTCCTGCGCGAGATCGTCGCCGACACGGCACCGGCCGCGGTCTTCTGGAACCGCCGCTACAGCGAGCCCGAACGCGAGATCGACGCCGGGGTGAAGTCGTCGCTGCGCGAGGCGGGCATCGAGGTCGCCTCGTTCGCGGCCTCCCTGCTGCACGAACCGTGGGAGGTGCGCACGGGATCGGGGACCCACTACTCGGTCTTCTCTCCGTTCTGGCGCGCCTGCCTCGCCCGGCCCGCTCCGCGGGCCCCGCTGCCCGAGCCGCGCGAGATCCCGGGCCCTGCCCGTGCACCGGCGTCGGACGACCTCGACGATTGGGCGCTGCTGCCCACCGCCCCGGACTGGGCGGGCGGGCTGCGCGACACCTGGGAGCCGGGCGAACCGGCGGCCCGCCGGCGCCTGAGGGAGTTTCTGCGCGACGACCTGGCCTCGTACGAACGGGCGCGCGACGAACCCGCGGCGGGGGCGACGTCGCTGCTGTCGCCGCGCCTGCGCTGGGGCGAAGTGAGCCCGCACACCGTGTGGCACGAAGCCGTCGCGGCGGGCCGATCCGGCAGCTTCCTTTCCGAACTCGGCTGGCGCGAGTTCGCCTGGCACACCCTGTTCCACAAGCCCGATCTGGCAGAGCGCAACCTGCGGAGCGAGTTCGACGCGTTCCCGTGGCCGCCGCTGGACCGCGCGCACCTGCGCGCCTGGCAACGGGGCGAGACGGGCGTCCCGCTCGTCGACGCGGGCATGCGGGAGCTGTGGCACACGGGCTTCATGCACAACCGCGTGCGGATGGTGGCGGCATCCTTCCTCATCAAGAACCTGCTCATCGACTGGCGGCGCGGCGAGGAGTGGTTCTGGGACACCCTCGTCGACGCGGATGCCGCCAACAACCCCTTCAACTGGCAGTGGGTCGCCGGGTCAGGCGCCGATGCGGCACCCTATTTCCGGGTGTTCAACCCCGAACTGCAGGCGAAGAAGTTCGACGCCGAGGGCCACTACATCTCGCAGTGGGCCCGCGACGCACCGACGGAGCCCATGGTCGACCTCGGTGAGACGCGCAGGGCCGCCCTCGCGGCATACGAGGTCGTCAAGCGGGGCTGAGGATCAGCGGCCGAGCGAAGCGAAGACCCCGGCGACGACGCGGGCGACGAGCTCACTGAGCCACTCGAGCGACGGCGGCTCGTGCTCGGTCACGTCGAAGCCCGACGTGACGGTGCGCGCACTGCCGGCGGCGTCGGTGACCGTGGCGCTGATCGTGTACGAGCCCGCGGCGAGATCGGCGGGCAGCGCGTAGGAGCCGATCCACGTGTGCGCACCGATCGACGCGGTGGCCGACGTGGATCCGACGGCCCCGATGAAGGTGCCGTTGACGTCGTAGAGGTCGATCGTGAGCCGATCCAGCGGGGCGGCGTGCGCCGCCGACAGCGTGACGTCGCCGAGACTGCCCCGCACGAGCGAGGCGCCCGCGGCGGGCGACTCGATCGCGAGCGCCGGCGAGGCGGCGCCCACCGAGTCCGAGACGGCGATGGCGGTGGATGCGACGGCGGTCGCCGGAACGGCGACGATCAGGGCCTGCGCGACGATGACGGCAGCGATGCCGCCCACGACAGCGCGCCCACGGCGGTGCGTAAGCAAACGGACAACTCCCCAGTTGTGATCTTGCGATCAGTTCCCCAAACGGAAGCCCCACGCTTCCGCAAGAAACGTATCAAGAACAGGGCGAATCCGAAAGGATGCGCTGACGCAGCCCCGCCCCTCCGGCTGTCCGGAATGATCCCCGACGCCGCCGGGTTGTGCCAGAGGATGACTGCCACCGCCGCTCCCGCCCTGTCCGTCCTCGATCTCGTGCCCGTGCGCACGGGGCAGACCAGCCCCGAGGCCGTCGCGGCGTCACTGGATCTCGCGCAGCACGCCGACCGGCTCGGCTACCGGCGGTACTGGTTCGCCGAGCACCACAACATGCCGGCGGTCGCCTCGACGTCACCGCCCGTCCTGATCGCGACGGCGGCGGCGCGCACGACCACGATCCGCGTCGGCTCGGGCGGCGTCATGCTGCCCAACCACTCGCCGCTCGTCGTCGCCGAGCAGTTCGCGGCGCTCGAGGCGATCGCGCCCGGCCGCATCGACCTCGGGATCGGCCGCGCACCCGGCAGCGACCCGGTCATCAGCCAGTTGCTGCGCATGTCGGGCACGACGAGCGACGTCGAGCGGTTCCCCGAGCACATCCGCGACATCCTCGGTCTCGTCTCGGCCGACGGTGCGACGGTGCGGTTCGCTTCGGGCGGCACGTACGACGTGCACGCAACCCCCGCGGCGAGCACCGTTCCCGAGGTGTGGCTGCTCGGCTCGAGCGACTACTCGGCGCAGCTCGCCGCGAGCTTCGGGCTGCCGTACGTCTTCGCGAACCACTTCTCGGGCGACGGCCTCGAACGCGCCCTCGATCTGTACCGCTCGCGCTTCCAGCCCTCCGAGCTGCTCGCGGCCCCGCGGACCTTCCTCACGGCGAACGCGATCGCCGCACCGACGTCGGGCGAAGCCGAGGAGCGCGCCCTGCCGCAGCTGCGCATGATGGCGCGGCTGCGCACGAACCGGCCGCTCACGGCGCTCGAATCCGTCGAGCAGTCGATCGCGGGGGTTGCCGACTTCGACGCCCTCGCCCAGTCGATCATGGCGTCGTCGCGGGCGAGCTGGTTCATCGGCACGGGCGCCGAGGTCGCGGCATCCGTCACGGCGTTCGCCGCGAAGCACGAGGTCGACGAAGTGATGATCTCGCCCATCGCCGGCGCGTATGAGACCGAGCCGATGGATGCCGCACCCGGCCGCGTGCAGACGCTCGAGCTGCTCGCCACCGCGCTGACCGCGGCGTGAGCCTCAGGCCTCGGGTTCTCCGCTGACGAGGGCCCGCAGCCAGTCCCGCGCTTCGACGAAGACGTCGTCGGCGTACCGCTCGGGATAGCGCACGACCTGACGGTCGGCCCGCGGGTAGGACCCGAGGAAGATCACGCGGGGGCTGAACCGGCGCAGGCCCATCAGGGCGTCGGCCACGCGCTCGTCGTGGATGTGCCCGTCCGCGTCGATGACGAAGCGGTATCGTCCCATCGCGTCGCCAATGGGACGCGATGCGAGCAGCGACAGGTTGATGCCACGCGTCGCGAACTGCTCGAGCATCTCGAGCAGCGCACCGGGGTACTCCTCGGGAAGCTCGACGATGAGCGAGGTCTTGTCGGCGCCCGTCGGCGCCGGCGGCTGCACCGTGCGACTCACGAGAACGAAGCGCGTCACGGCGTTCGGGTTGTCGCCGATGTTCGAGGCCAGCAGGTCGAGGTCGTGGTGCTCGAGGATGCCGGGCGGCGCGATCGCCGCGTCGGCGTCGCTCGTCCCGTCGAGGATGCCGACGGCGCTCGCGACGTTGCTCGCAGCGGGCAGGTGCGCGTGGGCGGGGAGGTTCTTCGTGAGCCACTGCAGGCACTGCGCATAGGCGACGGGGTGCCCCGCGACGAGCGAGACGTCGTCGAGGCGCGTGCCGCGGGGCGCGACCAGCACGAACTCGACCGGCACGAGGTACTCCCCCACGATCCGCAGTCCTGGCACGGTCGCCAGGGCATCCTGCGCCGTCGAGACCCCGCCGTCGATCGAGTTCTCGATCGCGATCATGGCGGCATCCGAACGTCCCGCGACGACATCGTCGAGCGCTTCGCCGACGTTGCGCACGGGACGCCAGCGCTGTCCGCGCGCTTCGGGCACCTGGGCGAGGGCGGCTTCGGTGAAGGTGCCCGCGGGCCCGAGGTAGCTGTAGGTGCGGGGTCCGGGCTCGGCAGTCACCCGCTCAGCCTACGCCGCGCCCGTCGCCGGTCATCCGCCGGTTGCGGAGGGCGAGCCCCACGGATTCTCGCTCTGGGCTCTTCGAATGCGCGGCGTTGTGCACACGGCCCGTGCGCCAGCGTCCGCGCCGGGGCAGACTGGGACGATGAGCCGAGCTGGACAGCCCGCCGAAGCATCCGACCTGATCGACGTCGACGAGGCGATCGCGGCGTACTACGACCGCAAGCCCGACCCGGACGAACCCGCGCAGCGCGTGGTCTTCGGCACGAGCGGCCACCGCGGCTCGTCGCTGTCGTCGAGCTTCAACGAGGACCACATCCTCGCCACGACCCAGGCGATCGTGGACTACCGTCGCGACCAGGGCATCCAGGGTCCGCTCTTCCTGGGGCGGGACACGCACGCCCTCTCCCGCCCCGCCGAACGCACCGCGATCGAGGTGCTCGTGGCCAACGGGGTCGACGTGCGCGTGGACAGCCGCGATTCGTGGGTGCCCACCCCGGCCCTCTCGCACGCGATCCTGACCCACAACCGCGGCATGGGCACCGAGGACCCGGGTCGCTCCGACGGCATCGTCGTGACCCCGTCGCACAACCCGCCGCGCGACGGCGGCTTCAAATACAACCCGCCCCATGGCGGCCCGGCCGACACGGACGCGACCGGGTGGATCGCGGCGCGCGCCAACGAGCTGATCGCCGCGGGGCTGGCCGGGGTCACCCGCACCCGCTACGCCGATATCGAGGCGGAGCGGATCGGCGTGTATGACTTCCGTGACGCCTATGTGCGCGACCTCGTCACGATCATCGACCTCGAGGCGATCCGCCGGGCGGGTGTGCGGATCGGCGCCGATCCGCTCGGTGGCGCTTCGGTCGACTACTGGGCGCTCATCGCCGAGGTGCACGGTCTCGACCTCACGGTCGTCAACCCCGACGTCGACCCGACGTGGCGGTTCATGACGCTGGACTGGGACGAGAAGATCCGCATGGATCCGTCCTCACCCTCGGCCATGGCCTCGCTGGTCGCACGGCGCGACGAGTACGACATCCTGACGGGCAACGACGCCGACGCCGATCGCCACGGCATCGTCACGCCCGACGGGGGGCTCATGAACCCCAACCACTTCCTCGCTGTCGCGATCGACTACCTCTATGCGCATCGGCCCGGCTGGCCGGCCGATGCCGCGGTCGGCAAGACGCTCGTGTCGTCGATGATCATCGACCGGGTCACCGCTGCGCTCGGCCGGCGGCTCTACGAGGTTCCGGTCGGATTCAAGTGGTTCGTGCCGGGACTCCTCGACGGATCGATCGCGTTCGGCGGCGAAGAGTCCGCCGGCGCGTCCTTCCTGCGCATGGACGGCTCGGTCTGGACGACCGACAAGGACGGCATACTGCTGTGTCTGCTCGCCGCCGAGATCCTCGCCGTCACGGGCAAGACCCCGTCAGAGCGCTATGCCGAGCTCGAGGCCGAATACGGTGCATCCGCCTACCAGCGGGTCGACGCGCCCGCGACGGCGGAGCAGAAGGCGGAGCTGGCGAAGCTCTCACCCGCAGCAGTCTCGGCGACCGAGCTCGCGGGCGAGCCGATCACCGGCAAGCTGTCGCACGCGCCGGGCAACGGCGCCGCGATCGGCGGACTCAAGGTGCAGACCGCCGACGCGTGGTTCGCCGCACGCCCGTCGGGCACCGAGGACGTCTACAAGCTGTACGCTGAATCGCTGCGCGGACCCGAGCACCTCGCCCAGGTGCAGGCCGAGGCGCGCGCCGTCGTCGCGGAGGCGCTCGGCGCCTGATCCTCAGGGCGCGCTGTCGCGCACGATGAGTGTCGTCGGGGTGACGTCCGCCGAGACGGGCGCACCGTCGATCGCCGCGATGAGAGCGAGCACGGCGCGCTCGCTCCCACGGCGTCGCGAGTAGCGTGTTGACGTGAACATTCCGGAGATCGAGCCCCCCGCACCCGGTGAAGTGCTCGGCGCCGGTGTCGTCAAGCGGTCCACGGTCCTCGCTGACGGCCGCGAGCTCATCTACTTCGACGACCCGGACACGACCCTCGGTCCCGATCGGGGCATCGACGCGCGCGCGAGCACCCCGCGCCCGCCGACGGCGTCGATGCGCCGCGACGTGCTGACCGGGGACTGGATCTCGATCGCCGCGGCACGGCAGAACCGCGCGTTCCTGCCGCCGGCCGAACTCGACCCGCTGGCCCCGCAGACTCCGGCCAACCCCTCCGAGATCCCCTCGCGCTACGACGTCGCCGTGTTCGAGAACAAGTCGCCGTCGTTCGGCCCCGCCCTGACCGAAGCGCACGGCGAGCTGCCGGCGGCGGCCGATCCTCCCCACGGCACCCCCGACCTGACGGCGCCGGGCCTGGGCCGCACCCGAACGTCGGTCGGTCGCTGCGAGGTCGTGTGCTTCAGCCCCGAGCACGAGGGGTCGTTCGGCACCCAGACCCGCACCCGCGCCCGCACCGTGATCGAGGCGTGGGCGGATCGCACCGCGGCCCTGTCAGCCCTTCCCGGCGTCGAGCAGGTGTTCCCGTTCGAGAACCGCGGCGAGGCGATCGGGGTCACCCTCCCCCACCCGCACGGGCAGATCTACGCCTACCCGTACGTCACCCCGCGCACCACGACGCTCCTGGCCTCGATCCGGCGCGAGGGCGAGGACCTGTTCGAGCGGGTCCTCGAGTTCGAGCGCGCCTCCGAGCGCGTCGTGCTGGCGGGCGAGCACTGGACGGCCTTCGTCCCGTTCGCCGCGCGCTGGCCGCTCGAGGTGCACCTGCTGCCCCATCGCCACGTCGCCGACTTCGCCGAGACGAACGAGGCCGAGCGCGACGAGCTCGCCCCCCTGTATCTGCGCCTCCTGCGCGGCGTCGACGCCCTCTATGCCACCCCGACGCCGTACATCGCCGCCTGGCATCAGGCACCGGTGCGCGAGGGCCGTGACACGGTGCGCCTCCACCTGCAGCTGACGAGCCCGCGCCGCGCGGCCGACAAGCTCAAGTACCTCGCCGGCTCCGAGGCCGCCATGGGCGCGTGGATCGGCGATATCCCCCCAGAGACCGCCGCCGAGCGTCTGCGCGAAGCCGTCGCGACGATCCCCGAGGTGCGGGCATGAGCGCCGCGCGCGACCTGTTCAGGGCCGTCTACGGAAGCGAGCCCGAGGGCACGTGGTCGGCGCCGGGGAGGGTCAACCTGATCGGCGAGCACACCGACTACAACGACGGGTTCGTGCTGCCGTTCGCGATCCAGCAGCGCACGACCGTCGCCGTCGGCACGCGGCAAGACGGCCGCATCCGCATCGTCTCGCAGTTCCCCGGCGGCTCATCGGACGACAGCGCGCCCGTCGAGGTCTCCCTGACCGACCTCGACACCTTCTTCCCCGCCCGCCGCGATGAGGTCCGCGAGTGGGCCCGCTACCCGCTCGGCGTCGCGTGGGCGCTCCTGCGCGCCACGGGCGCGGACTCCCCGACCGGAGTCGACCTCGCCTTCACGACCGAGGTCCCCGTCGGCGCGGGACTGTCCTCGTCGGCGGCGATCGAGGGTGCGACCGCCGCCGCCCTTAACGACATCTGGCACCTGCGCCTCGACGACGATGCCCTCGCGCAAGCGGGCCGGACCGCCGAGAACGAAGCCGTGGGCGCGCCCACCGGAATCATGGACCAGATGGCCTCGATCAAGGGCCGAGCGGATGCCGCCATCTTCCTGGACTGCCGCACACTCGAGGCGACCGTGGTCGACCTCGGCTTCGCCGCTGCCGGCCTGCAGCTCGTCGTCATCGACACGGGCGTCCGGCACGCGCACGCGAGCGGCGGCTACGGCGAGCGCCGCGCAGCCTGCGAGCGCGGCGCCGAGATCGTGGGCGTCCCGGCACTGCGTGATCTGCGGGCCGGCGACCTCGCCCGCGCGCGCGACCTCCTGGACGACGTCACGTTCCGCCGCGTCCGCCACGTCGTGACCGAGAACCAGCGGGTGCAGGACACCGTGCGCACGCTGCGCGAGCACGGTCCCGCCGCGATCGGAGACCTGCTCGTCGCCTCGCACGCCTCGATGCGCGACGACTTCGAGATCTCGGTGCCCGAACTCGACACCGCGGTCGACGCGACGCTCGCCGCGGGAGCCCTCGGCGCGCGGATGACCGGCGGCGGGTTCGGCGGCGCGGCCATCGCCCTTGTGCCGCACGACCGCGTCGACGCCGTCGCGGATGCCGCGCGGTCGGCCTTCGCGGCATCCGGGTTCGCCGCCCCCACGGTGTTCCCGGTGACACCGTCCGCCGGAGCGGACCGCGACGCGTAGCCCGCGCGGCTCGTCACCCCGCTCACTTGCCCCAATCTGCTGAGCCCGCCCACGACGAAGATCAGAGTCGGGCAAACGAACCCCGAGCTCGATCGACCAGCTCGACCGGCCGACCGACCCACCGACCGACCGCCGCCCGACCGCCGCCCGACCGCTCACTTGCCCCGATCTGCTGAGCCCGCCCACGACGAACAACAGAGTCAGGCAAACGAACCCCGAGCTCGATCGACCAGCTCGACCGACCGACCGACCGGCCGCCGCCGAACCGCCGCCCAACCGCCGCCCGACCGCTCACTTGCCCCAATCTGCTGAGCCCACCCACGACGCACAACAGAGTCAGGCAAACGAACCCCCAGCTTGCCTGCCCGCCCATCCAGCTCGACCACCCGCCCGCTCGACCACCCGCCCGCTCGCCCGACCGACCGCCACACGGATCTCCCGGGGCCGGCACCGCTTGGCACGAGGCGCGGTACCGCTCTAGCGTCGGAGGTGCGCCGGGATCCCGCCCGGCCGGAAGGAGCGACCGTGGCGTACATCACCGTCGGCACCGAGAACTCGGCCGACATCGACCTCTTCTACACCGACCAGGGCACGGGGCAGCCGGTCGTGCTGATCCATGGCTTTCCGCTCGACGGCGAGTCGTGGGGCAAGCAGCAGACGGCGCTGCTCGAGGCCGGCTACCGCGTCATCGCCTACGACCGCCGCGGCTTCGGCTGCTCGACGAAGGCCGGTTCGGGCTACGACTACGACACCTTCGCGGCCGACCTGCACGCGCTGATCGAAGACCTGGATCTCACCGACGCCGTGCTCGTGGGCTTCTCGATGGGCACGGGCGAGATCGCCCGCTACCTCTCCCGGTACGGCGCGGAGCGCGTCGCGAAGGTCGCCTTCCTCGGCTCGCTCGAGCCCTATCTACTCAGGACCGACGACAACCCCGACGGTGCGGGCCCCCAGGAGTTCTTCGACGGCATCGCGCAGTCGGTGCGCGAGGACCGCTACGCCTTCGCGCGCGGGTTCTTCGACGACTTCTACAACCTCGACGAGAACCTCGGCTCGCGCATCTCTCAGGAGGCCGTCGACGCGAGCGTGCAGACGGCCAACGCGGCCGGCAACACAGCGATCGCGGCGGCGCCCCTGACGTGGCCGACCGACTTCCGCGACGACATCCCGGCGGTCACGGTGCCCGCGCTCATCCTGCACGGCACGGCCGATCGCATCCTCCCCGCCGATGTGACGGCGCGGCGCTTCCGCGACCTGCTGCCCACCGCGACCTACGTCGAACTCGAGGGCGCGCCGCACGGACTGCTGTGGACCCACGGCGCCGAGGTCAACGAGGCGCTGCTGGACTTCCTTTCCGCCTGACTCGACGGCCAGAAGAGAGGGGGATGCCGCGGCTTGCAGCATCCCCCTTTTCTTCTACTTCACCCTGATCTTGGTCTGCTCGGCAGGCGTGGCCCGCAGCACGTCGGACTGCAGCGTCGCGAAGGTCGACCACGTGCCCCACAGGAGACCCTTGATGGTGTAGTCGAACGTCACCGTGCCACCCGCCGACGGCGGCGCGGTCGTGACCCGCACCTCATCGCCTGCGGCGGGGAGCGTCGCGAGGGTCGCACCGCTCGTGCCGTCGCGGTTCTCAGCGCCGACGGCGACCGCCGACCCGGCGTCGCCGACGGCGGCACTGCCGTACGTGAACGAGATCCCTTCGGTCGCGCCGAGCTCGATCCAGGCCTGGAACGAGTTCCTCGCGTTGCCGGTGTAGGTCGGCACGTTCTGCCAGTCCAGCACGAGCCACGACGTGACACCGTCGGTCAAGGATCCGACCCGCACGCCGTCGCCGGGGGCAGCCGCGGCGGGGTTGAGATCGGTCCACAGCGGCGCGAGCACGTTGTTGGGCGCGATGGGATCGGGGATGCCGTTGGGCTCGAAGCTGTGGTCGGCCGCCGTTCCGCCGCCCACGACGGCGTAGCCGTTCGAGTCAACCCCGATCCGCGTGTAGGTCTCACCCCCGTACTGGAAGGCGGGCACGTTGTAGTTGACCATCTCCTCGTCGCCGATCGCCGTGAGACCGATGCCGAATGCGCTCAGCGGGACGTAGCCCGCCGGCGACGAATCGGGCACGACCTCGACGGAAGCGATCGTCGGCGGGATAGCCGGCGCCAGGGTGCCGCTCCACTTCGCGCCGAGGAGCGTCTTCTTCGCCGGCGCGGTGACCGATCGCACCTGCAGGAGCGGGTTCGCCGCGACGTCGATCTTCGCGGCCACTTCGACCGGCAGGTAGTTCGACGCCGTCACGGTGCACGTCGACGTCGAGCCGCGGGCGATCGTCGTCGGGTCGCACGTCTGCGAGAACGTGATCTCGGCCTCACCGACGTTGGCAGCCACCGGCAGCACGACCGGGTTCCCCGAGCGGGGCGTGATCGTGATCTGCCCCTCGTGCCACCCCTCGTTCGCCTTGAGGGCGTCGAGGACGATCGTGAGATCGCGCGACTTCTTCGGCGCGAGCGAGAAGCTCGACGGAATGACCGTGATCCGCACGCCCGCGTCACTCGTGGCTTTCACGGTGAACTGCTGCGTCTTGCCGCTGACGTTCGTCACGGTGCGCTTCGTCGCGACGGCGCCGGGCAGCGGGTCGACGTAGACGCTCGGGATGTTGAGGTCCACGCGGTGCAGCGGATCGGTCGCGCTCGCGGCGAAGTCGGCGGCCGACTCGCTGATCGTGAGCACGGGCGCGATCGCACGGTCGGCGCGGATCGATCCGGCCCCGCGGTCGAACACCCCGGCGGGCGAGCCGTCGACGTTCACGACCGCCTGCAGCGACGAGGTCATGAGCGCCGATTTGATCTGCCCCGGCGTCCACGACGGGTAGGCCGCCTTCACGAGCGCCGAGACCCCCGCCGCGTGGGGCGCCGACATCGACGTGCCCGCGATGGCCTGGTAGAGCTCACCCGGAGGGCCACTGGAGATCTCGGACGGCGTCGGCGTGTGCCCCGCGATGACCTGCACGCCGGGTGCCGTGACATCGGGCTTCAGGAAGTCGCCGACGGGACCGCGCGAGCTGAACGACGCCATGACGTCACCCGGCGCAACCGTGGCGGTGCCCGCCGCCCACGTCGCCGTCGTTCCCGGGTTCGCGTCGAGGAACGCGACGAGGTCGTCGTTCGGGCCCTCGAGCTGGATGGTCGGAAGGAAGTGGTTGTCGGTCTGCAGATCCTGCGGCTGGGGGTTGGCGAGGATCATGCCCGCCGCCCCGCCCTGCAGCGCGTAGTAGCCCTTCTCGACGCGTCCGCCGCTGTTCGCGCCGCCGCGGATGCAGAGCACGACCTGCCCCGCGACCGAGCCGGGCGCGAACGGCTCGTCGCAGTACTCCGTGCCGGGGTAGCCGGCGACGTCCTTCGTCTGCACGACCGGAGCGTCGGTGACGCCCGCCGTGATCGTCGTGCCGGGTTTGACGAACGTCGCGTCACCGGCACCGGCGAGCACGAGGGTCGACGTGAATGCGCGATCCGACGTCGAGGCGGCGACGGTCGTCGTCCACGGGCTCGCGTGGTCGAGCGTCGACGCGCCCGGTCCGGAGTTGCCCGCCGAGGAGTTGACCGTGACTCCCGCCGCGAACGCGTCGAGGAACGCGAGCTCGACGGCGTCATACGGATTCTGGCTGCCGCTGATCGAGTAGTTGATCACGTCGACGCCGTCGAGCACGGCCTGACCGATCGAGGCGAGCAGGTCGCCGTCGTATCCGCCGAGCTCCGCGAGCGCCCGATAGGCGATGACGGATGCACCGGGGGCGACGCCGCTGATCGCACCGCGATCGACGCCGAAGATCTCGGCGGACTCGACGTGACTGCCGGCGGCCGTCGTCGCCGTGTGGGTGCCGTGGCCGTTGGCATCGCGGGCCGAGCACACGTCGACGGTGCAGTACTCGCCCTCGAGGACGGGACCCTGCAGCGCGACGTAGGTGTCGAGGAAGGCGTGTGCTCCGATCAGCTTGTCGTTGCACTCGAACGCGTCGCCGACGCTGCCGTCGCCGAACTCGCAGGCCCACGGTCCACCATCGGGCCGGTCGATGCCGTTGTCGCGCAGCATCGGGTGCTCGGGCCAGATGCCGGTGTCGATGACGCCGACGATGACGCCCTCACCGGCCTTGTCGCGTCCGCCGAGCTTGGGCCACACGGCATCCGCGCCGATGAAGGTCGTCGCGTCGGCGTCGGGTGCGGGGGTCATCGGCGGCAGGGTGACAGCGGCGCGCGGTGCGACGGGGGCGGCCGGGGTGGTCGTGGCGGGCGCCTTCTCGGGCGTCGCCGCGGCCTTCTCGGGCGTCGCCGGGGCCGACGGGTCGGGCGTCGGGGCTGACGGGTCGGGCGTCAGAGCCGGGTCGACGGCCGGGGTCGCGGCATCCGATTGGCGCAGCGCGTTCTCTTGCACGGCGGCGACCGATCCCAGAGCGAGGACGTCCTTCGCGCGGTTCGCGGGGATCGTCATGGCGAACCCGCCGTAGACCGTCGCGTACGTCGCGATCATGCGGGCGCTCGGCACGAGCGCGAGCGCTTCGGCCTGTGCCGCCGCGATCTGTGCGTCGACGTACTCGGTGTACCGCGCGACGGCGGCGCCGCCGTCGGCGAGGGAGCGTCCCGTCGTCTCGGGACTCGTCGCGGCGTAGCCCTCCACGCCGCCCACGTAGGAGGCGACGGGGTCGACGTCGACCTTGACGAGCACCGGCACGACCGCGGCATCGGCGCGCGCCAGCAGGTCGTCATCGCTCTGCGCGAGGTTGCCCGACGCGGATTTCGCGCCGGCCTGCGGGGGTCCGTCCGGTGCGATCGGCGATGCGGTGAAGTCCGACGGCGGCGGCGCTGCCGAGGCGGGTACGGCGATCGCGCTGACCAGCAGCCCCGCCACGGACACACCGACGATGACGGCGCGAGCGTGACGGAAACGGGAATTGCTCATGGCACTCCTCAGAGGTGATCTGCGGAACGCACCGAGCTTGGGGAACAACATCGCATCCCGCTGTGCAACGGAGAATAAGCCCATTCCGTCGCGGGCACCAGAGGCCGGGGCCAGTCCACGCCCCCGCCGCCCCGAACCGACCGTGTCAGCTGAGCGCGGGGATGACCTCGCGCTCGAACATCTCCATGCCGGAGAGGTCGTAGGCCGCCTCGGGGAAATAGTGGATCGCGTAGCCCAGGCCGTGGGCGGCGCGCTCGGCCAGGCGCTCGGCGATCTTCTCGGGCGTGCCGAACGCGGGCGACGAGAGATAGTCGCGCTCGATCGTGTCGGTGCGCTCGTCGCCGAGGTGCGGGCGCAGCCGGTCGATGACCGCGGCCAGCCGATCGCGGGCTTCGGCCTCGGTCGCACCGACGATCGTGTTGAAGTTGGCGCTGCGGGTGATCTCGCCCGGGTCGCGGCCGATGCGCTCGCAGTGGCCGCGCAGCACGGCGCTCTTGTGCTCGAAGACGTCGAGGTCGTTCGCCGAGAAGTTCGTGTAATCGGCGTAGGTCGCCGCGATCTTGAGCGTCACCTTCTCGCCGCCGCCCGCGATCCACATCGGGATGCCGCCATCCTGCACGGGGAGCGGCTGCACGATCGCGCCGTCGACCTGGTAGTGCGTGCCGTCGAGCGTGGCGCTGCCGGTGGTCCAGGCCTGGCGCATGATGTCGACGCCTTCGCGCAGCATCCCCAGCCGATCGCCGATGGCGGGGAACCCGTAGCCGTAGGCGCGCCACTCATGCTCGTACCAGCCGCCGCCGATGCCCATCTCGACGCGTCCTCTCGAGACGTGGTCGACCGTGGCGGCGACCTTCGCGAGGTAGGCCGGGTTGCGGTGGCCCATGCACGTGCACATCTGCCCCAGGCGGACGCGGCTGGTCGACGCCGCGAACGCGGCCATGAGCGTCCACGCCTCGTGCGTGGCCTCTTCGCTCGGCACGGGCGTCGTGTGGAAGTGGTCGTACACCCACAGCGACTCCCACGGGCCTTCGTCGGCGCGACGCGCGAGCGAGTCCATCACGGTCCACTGCTCGGTGGGCGCGATGCCCACGAGATCGAAGCGCCAGCCCTGGGGAATGAAGGTTCCGAATCGCATGGGCCCGAGCCTATCGAGGCGAGGGCGTCGACAACTCCGGACCGATCGCCGATTCGGGTCGCGCTCCAGCCCGGATCCGCGCGCTCATCCGGAGTTGTCGACGACCTCGGCGTGCGCCATGCGCTTGCGCATGACGGCGATCGCGGCGGGGTTGTCGTCGACGAGCACGGCGTGCCGACCGAGGGCGGCAGCCACGGCCCCCGTCGTGCCGGAGCCGGCGAAGAAGTCGAGCACGCGATCGCCGGGCCGGCTCGAGGCCTGCACGATGCGGCGGAGGATCCCCTCGGGCTTCTGCGTGGGGTAGCCCGTCTTCTCGCGTCCGCTCGTCGGCACGATCGTGTGCCACCACACGTCGGTCGGCAGCTTGCCGCGCGCGACCTTCTCGGGAGTGACCAGGCCCGGCGCCATGTACGGCTCGCGGTCGACCGTCTCGGAGTCGAACCAGTACGCATCGGGGTTCTTGACGTAGACGAGGATCGTGTCGTGCTTTGTCGGCCAGCGGCGGCGCGTCTTGGCTCCGTAGTCGTAGGCCCAGACGAGCTCGTTGAGGAACCGGTCCCGCCCGAAGAGCGCGTCGAGCAGCACCTTGGCGTAGTGCGCCTCGCGGTAGTCCAGGTGCAGGTAGAGCGTGCCGTCGTCGGCGAGGAGCCGCCAGGCCTCTTCGAGCCGCGGCTCGAGGAACCCCCAGTAGTCGTCGAACCGGTCGTCGTAGGCACGCAGGTCTCCGCGCAGCCGCTCGTACTCCCGCCCGTGGAACCCCCGCCGTACGACCCCCCGCTGCTCGCCGCCCGCGTGCCCGTCCCCTTGACCGCGAGACTGCATTGGGCTGCCGAGACCGTGGGTATCACCCGCAGTCTCGCCGTGCGGTTGCAGTCTCGCGGGGATGGGCTCTGCGATCGCTGCGGGGAGAGGGGCGGATGCCGCGGGCCGAGGCACGCGCGCCGTCTCGAGTGCGCGCTCGCGTGGGCGGCCCGTGTTGAAGGGCGGATCGAGATAGATGAGGGTGAACGAGCCGTCGTTGAACCCGCGGATCACCTCGAGGTTGTCGCCGTGGTGGACGGTCACCGACCCTTCGGCAAGCTCAGGGACCGGGGCGGGGTCAGAGCACGACCCTTCGGCAAGCTCAGGGACCGGGGCCGGGGCAGGGACCGAGGCGGGGTCGGAGCGCGACCCTTCGGGAAGCTCAGGGACCGAGGCAAGCTCAGGGACCGGGACCGAGGCCGGGGGCGGACCGGGGTCGGGATCCGAGGTCACGGCACGCGGTGCAGCCACGCGTCGGTCGCGAACTTCGACTCGACGAGGGCTTCTGCCGCGGCGTACTCGTCGTCCGAGATCGACCCCGGCACGGCGCCGTAGAGGTTCGCGAACGTGTCGGTGAACCGCTCGATGATCGCCTCGCGCGACAGGCCCGTCTGCCGGCGGAGCGGGTCGACCCGCTTGGCCGCCGACGTCGTGCCCTTGTCGCTCAGCTTCTCGCGGCCGATCCGCAGCACCTCGGTCATGACCTCGCCGTCCATGTCGTAGCTGAGCGTCGCGTGGTGCAGCACTCCCCCGTTGGCGAGCCGCTTCTGCGCCGCGCCGCCGATCTTGCCCTGCGGCGAGGCGATGTCGTTGAGCGGCTGATAGGTCGCCTCGACCCCGACCGAGCGCAGCGCCTGCAGGACCCAGTCGTCGAGGAACGCGTACGAGTCCGCGAACGTCATCCCCGCGACGAGGGATGCCGGCACGTACAGCGAATACGTCACGATCGAGTTCGCCCCCATGAGCATCGCGCCGCCCCCCGAGATCCGGCGGACGACATCGAAGCCGTGGCGCGCAGCACCCTCGGGGTCGACCTCGTTGCGCAGCGACTGGAACGACCCGATCACGACGGCCGACTCGTCCCACTCCCAGATCCGCAGCGTCGGGCGACGACGCCCGTCGCCCACGCGCGTCGTGAGCACTTCGTCCAGCGCGAGGTTCATCCGCGGCGACACGGGGCGCTCGTGCACGATCTCCCAGTCGAAGTCGCGCCATCCCGGAGCCGTCACGAGCGCGCGGCGCACAGCCGTACCGACGGACTCGGGCGTGAAGCCCAGCAGTTGCGCCCCCTCGGGGAGCGCCGCCCGCACCGCCGCGGCGATCGCCGTCACGTCGGACTCGACGGGCATCCCGTTGACGGCCGCGTCGATATCGGCCAGGGCATCGTCGGGCTCGAGGAAGAAGTCGCCCGCGAGGTGGAAGTCGACGATCCGCCCGTCGCGCTCCTCGAGGTCGACGACGACGAGCTTGCCGCCCGGAACCTTGTACTCACCGTGCATGGCCCTCAGCCTACGGGCGCCGACGCGCCGCGCGGGTGGCTCGCAGGTTCGGGTCCGGCCGGACTGCTATCGTTGTGGCGCGGCCTGTGTGCCGCTGCGTCGTCGTCACGCTCCCCGGCATCCGAAGCCGTGGCTCATTACGAACGGCGAACCGATGCGCGATCCCGCGCCGTCGCCACCTCCGCACTGCTGCGTTTCCGCACGCGTGCACCACCGAAAGCACTCATGTCTTCTTTCCTCTCTCTCGGCGTGCCCGAGAACCTCTCCTCCGTCCTCGCCGCCGACGGCAAGACCGAAGCGTTCGCGATTCAGCGCGACACGCTCCCGGACTCGCTCGCCGGTCGCGACGTGCTCGGCCGCGGCCGCACCGGCAGCGGCAAGACCATCGCGTTCGCGCTGCCCCTCGTCGCGCGCCTGTCCGGCGCCGGTGCCGCCAAGCGCCGCCCCGGTCGCCCCCGCGGCCTCGTCCTCGCCCCGACTCGCGAGCTCGCGACGCAGATCGCCGCGACCATCAAGCCGTTGGCGGATGCCGCGGGCCTGACCGTCACGACCGTTTTCGGCGGTGTCAGCCAGAGGCCCCAGGAGCAGGCCCTCGGGCGCGGCGTCGACATCGTCGTCGCGTGCCCCGGCCGGCTCGAAGACCTCATGAAGCAGGGCGTCGCCAAGCTCGACGCCATCGAGATCGCCGTGCTCGACGAGGCCGACCACATGGCCGACCTCGGGTTCCTGCCGGGCGTCACCCGCATCCTCGCGGCCACGCCGTCGGGCGGACAGCGCATGCTCTTCAGCGCCACGCTGGACCGCGGCGTCGACAGCCTGGTGAAGCGCTTCCTCTCGAACGAGGTCCTGCACGAGGTCGACGAGTCCAGCGTCCCGCAGGGCGTCATGACCCACCGCGTGTTCGTGACGAGCTCCGACGACAAGCTCGCACTGGTCCGTCACCTCGCGTCCGGCCGTGGCCGCCGCATCCTGTTCACCCGCACGAAGCACCAGGCCAAGAAGCTCGCGAAGCAGCTCACGGCAGCGGGCATCCCGTCGGTCGACCTGCACGGCAACCTCGGCCAGAACGCGCGCGAGCGCAACCTCGCGGCGTTCGGCGCCCCCGTCGACAAGGGCGGCGTGCGCGTGCTCGTCGCGACCGATGTCGCCGCGCGCGGCGTGCACGTCGACGAGGTCGAGCTCGTCGTGCACGTCGACCCGCCCGTCGAGCACAAGGCGTACCTGCACCGTTCGGGCCGCACGGCTCGCGCCGGCGCCGAGGGCGTCGTCGTGACCGTCGCCACCGATTCGCAGCGCGGCGAGGTCAAGGACCTGCTGCGCAAGGCCAAGGTCACCGCGCCGCTCGAGCCCGTCCACGCCGCGCACGCTGCGGTCGCCGAGCTCGTCGGCGAGCCTGCCCCGCACGTCACGCCGGCTCCCGTCCAGCAGCAGCAGCGCCCCGCGGCGAAGAAGAAGCCCGCGGCATCCGGCGAGGGCCAGGGCCGTCCGGCGCGTGGCCGTTCCGGCGGACGCGGCAAGAGCACGACGGATGCCGCACGCCAGCCCGCTGCGGATCAGGCACGCTCGGGCGCGGGTCGCTCCGGCCAGGGTCGCGCCCGTTCGTCCGAGCAGCCCCGCAGCGGGGCTCCGGCCGCGCGCACGGGAACTTCGTCGAGCCAGCGCTTCACGACGGGTGCGACCGTCGCGGACATCCGCCGCAGCGCGCGCACGCCGAACCGCCGCGCCCGCGGCTGAGCACCAGCATCCCGGCTCGCCCGCGGCTGAGCACCAGCATCCCGGCTCGCCCGCGGCTGAGCACCAGTATCCCGGCTCGCCCGCGGCTGAGCACCCGCATCCCGGCTCGCCCGGTTCGGGGCGTCTTTCCACCGCGACACGCCGGCGGCCCCGGCGCGTCGCCACGGTTCTGCGCCCCGAACCCGGCTGTCACGACGGCCGGCGCGGGTGCGGGGTCAGCCCCGCACGGGCAGGCGCGCGTCGAGCCACGCGATCAGGTCGGCGCGCACGTCGGCCTGGACCGCTTCGTTGAAGATCTCGTGACGTGCGTCCGGGTACACGAGGGTCGTGACGTCGGTCAGCCCCGACCTCGTGCGGTACGCCTCGGCGAGCCGGTGCACGCTGCGGGGTCCGCCGACCGTGTCGTCGCGGCCCACCATGAGCAGCACCGGCACATCGTGTCCGAGCTCGCGCCGCGGCAGTCCGTACAGGCGCGACGCATCGAGCACGCCGAACAGCTTGAGCAGCGGAGTCGTCGTCGTGAGCGGGTCGTCGCGGAACGCCCTGCCCACGGAAAGATCTGACGACAGCCACTCGGTGCCCCAGGCATCCTTCGTCTTCCACGGCGCGTTCAGGTCGCCCGCGTTGAGCGCACCCGGCCACCGCAGCGCCGACCCCGACAGCACGACGGCGTCGTACGCGTCCGGGTGCGCGTTCACCAGCATCTGGGCGAGGAACGATCCCCACGAGTGGCCGAGCAGCACGAACGGCAGGCCGGGATTCTCGTCGCGGATGAGCTGCGTGAACTGCCACACGGCGGCGAGCGCAGCGGGCATGCCGCCCGGACCGAGCCGACCGAGCTTCGACGCGTCGCCGGCCCACTGCGTCATGCCCGTGCGGCCGTGACCGCGATGGTCGTCGGCGTACACCGTGTATCCGGCGTCCGTGAGCGCATCGATGAGCGCCGCGTAGCGGCCGGCGTGCTCGCCCACGCCGTGCAGCAACTGGACGACGGCCCGAGGCTCGCGCTTCGCGGGATGGACGTCGTAGACGATCGCGATGCCGTGTGCATCGATGAACTCGGGCATGCGATCGAGTCTAGGCATGCGGCATCCGCGAATTTACTTAACAACGATAATGACCTAAGCTAATGATCTATGCCTGATCCGGATGCCCCCATCGACGCCTCCGACCTGCGCAACGCCGTCTTCCGGCTCGCGCGACGCATGCGCACGCAGCGTGCCGTCGACACGATGAGCGACGGACAGTACGCCGTACTCGCCGCGCTGTGGGTGCACGGCGCGCACACTCTCGGAGAGCTCGCCGACCGCGAGCACGTGTCCTCGCCCGCCATGAACCGCACCGTCAACTGCCTGCAGGAGGCGGGCTACCTCGACCGCGCGCCCGACGAGAGCGACGGCCGCAAGGTCGTCATCGCCCTGACCGACGAAGGCCGGTCCGTCGTCGAAGAGACATCGCGACGCCGCGACGCCTGGGTCGACGCGGCGCTGGCCGATCTGACCGACGACGAGCGCGAGACCATGGCCCGTGCGGCCGGGATCATGCAGCGGATGGTGACGCGATGAGCCGCGGCACGTCGGCGATGTTCCGCTCCTTCTCGGTCTTCAACTACCGCGTGTGGTTCATCGGCGCCCTCGTGTCCAACACCGGCGCGTGGATGCAGTCGACGGCGCTCAGCTGGGTTGTCCTGACCGAGCTGACCCCGAACGACGCCAGCGCGATGGGCATCACGATGGCGCTCCAGTTCGCCCCGCCCCTGCTCCTGGTGGGCGTCACCGGCTGGGTCGCCGACCGGTTCGACCGGCGGCACCTGCTCATGCTGACGCAGAGCCTGCTCCTTCTGCTGGGTCTCGTGATCGGGATGCTGCTGCTCATGGGCGTCATGACGCTCTGGCTCATGTACGCGTTCGCCCTCGTGCTCGGTGTCGTCGCGGCATTCGACAATCCCGCGCGCCAGGCGTTCGTGTCCGACCTCGTCACGCGCGAAAATGCCTCGAACGCCGTGGCGCTGAACGCCGCGTCCTTCAACGGCGCCCGCATGATCGGACCCGCCGTCGCGGGCATCGTGATCGTCGCGGTGGGTACGGGCTGGGTGTTCGTCGTGAACGCCGTGACGTTCATCGCCATGATCGTCGCACTGCTGCTCATCCGGCCCGCTGAGCTCATTCCGCGCGTGCGGGCGCCGGGAGCCTCCCGTCTCGCCGACGGGTTCCGCTACGTCGCGCGTCGCCCCGACCTCGTCGTCGCGTTCGCGATGGTCTTCCTCATCGGCGCCTTCGGCATGAACTTCCCCATCTTCGCCTCGACCATGGCGCTCGAGTTCGGGCAGGAGGCCGACGGCTACGGCCTGTTGAGCTCGATCCTGGCGATCGGCTCCCTCGCCGGGGCCCTGCTCGCGGCGCGGCGCGACCGGGCACGGATCCGCGTCGTCATCGCGGGCACGCTGCTGTTCGCGACGGCCGCGGCCGTGTCGGCCTTCATGCCGACCTACTGGACATATGCCGTCACGCTCATGTTCACCGGCTTCGCCGTCGTGACGATGCTGACGACGGCGAACGGCTACGTGCAGACCACGACCGACCCCGCACTGCGCGGACGCGTGCTCGCCCTGTACATGGCGATCCTGATGGGCGGGATGCCGGTGGGCGCACCCATCGTCGGATGGGTCGCGGCCGAGTTCGGCCCGCGCGTCGCGATCGGCCTCGGCGCCCTCGCCGGCTTCGCCGCGTTCTCGATCGGGGCGATCTGGCTGCTCGCCTCGGGGCGGCTCAAGCGTCGCGAGGACAGCCGCTTCCGCCTGACGATCGACGAGACGCGACCGCTGATGGTCGTGCAGCCTGCGCCCGAGGAGTTCAGCGACGAGGTCGCCCAGACGACGCCGATCCGGGTCCCGGCAGCGGAACACAGCACCCCCCGACGCCCCTGACCCGATACCCGCGAGACTGCAACGGGCGCTCGAGACTGCGGGGTCAGCCCGCTGTCTCGGCGCCCCGATGAAGTGTCGCGGTCAGAGCGGGCGCGGTCAGGGCAGGCGCGGTCAGAGCGGGAGGTTCCGGGGCGGGCCGGGCCGCGGCATCCGGGTCAGCCGGTCGACGCGCGTCCGGTGGACTCGCGCACGATGAGCTCGGGCTGGAACACGATCTGCGCCCGGGCATCGCGGTCGTCGACCTCTTCGAGGAGCAGCTCCACGGCGCGGAACCCGATGAGCTCACTCGGCTGGCGGATCGAGGACAGCGGCACGACGGCGGCGGCCGCGAAATCGATGTCGTCGTAGCCGATGATCGCGATGTCGTCGGGCACCGAGGCGCCGCCCAGCATGACGAGCGCCTGCAGCACCCCCATCGCGAGCAGGTCGTTGGCGGCGAAGACGGCGTCCGGGCGATCCGCCGGGGCGCGGTCATGCACGCGCTCCCCCGCGGCACGCCCCGCGAGGACGCTCAGGGCGGGAGTCTCGATGATCTCGAGCGTCGCGCCGCCGTGTGCATCGACGGCACGCTGCGCACCCTCGAGGCGGTCGGCCACCTGGCGCACAGACGAGGGACCCCCGACGAACGCGATCCGCCGGCGTCCCGTCTCGAGCAGATGCTCGACGGCCAGTCGGCCCCCCGCCACGTCGTCGACCGACACGGAGGAGACATCCTGCTCATCGCTCGGCCGGTCGACGAGCACCGTCGCGATTCCGCGCTTGCGCAGCCGCTCGAGGCGGTCCGAGATGTCGTCGACGGGAGTGATGAGCACGCCGTGCACGCGCTGCTCCTCGAACAGATCGAGGTAGCCGGCCTCGCGCGCGGCATCGTCGTCGCTGTTGCCCAGCAGGACGGTGAGGTCGCTGCGAACGGCCCGCGCTTCGGCGCCGCGCGCGACGTCGGTGAAGAAGGGGTTGCGCACATCGAGCACGATCAGGCCGATGCTGCGGCTGCGTCCCGCGCGAAGCTGTCGTGCGGCGTCGTTGCGCACGAACCCGAGCTCCGCGATCGCGGCGTGCACGCGCTCGACGGTCGCGGGCGCCACCCGGTCGGGGCGGTTCAACACGTTCGAGACCGTGCCGACCGAGACGGATGCCGCGGCGGCGACATCCTTGATACTCACCGTCATGTGGGGCTCCTGCTCGACGCTGCGCTGCCGGGAGTTTATGGCACGCCAGGGACCATCCTCGCGCAGTGCACGACGCACGCGCACTCCGGGTTGCGCGCGTCGACTCCGAGGTCTAATCTTGAAACGATTCATGTCCTGTCATCCATCTCGGAAGGAGCCGGCTCGATGTCGAATGACCCCACCCCGCACCGTGTGTGCTTCGAACTGCGGATCCGGCCGGAGCTGATCGACGAGTACACGGCCCGCCACAGTCCGGTCTCCCCCGAGATGCTCGCCGAGATCGCCGCCGCCGGCCGCCGCAACTACTCCCTCTTCCTGGGCGAGCGCGGGCGACTCATCGGCTACTACGAGACCGATGACGACGCTGCCGCCCAGGCGTATCTCGCCGCATCGCCGATCGCCGCGGAATGGGAGGCCGAGATGGCCCGCTTCTTCGTCGACCTCGACGGTCGCCCCGACCAGGCGGCGACGACGCTCACCGAGATCTTCCACCTTCACGACCAGTTGGCTGCGGCCTCCGACAACGAAAGCTCCGCATCATGACGACGCTGTCCTCCGAGATCCTTTCGAACCTCGAACGGCAAGGCGTCGAGCTCCCCTCGTGGGCGTTCGGCAACTCCGGCACGCGCTTCAAGGTGTTCACGACCCCGGGAACCCCGCGCGACCCGTTCGAGAAGATCGCGGATGCTGCGCAGGTCAACCGCGTGACCGCTCTCGCCCCGGCGGTGGCGCTGCACATCCCGTGGGACAGGGTCGACGACTATGCCGCGCTGCGCCGCCATGCCGAAGATCTGGGCGTGGAACTCGGCACCGTCAACTCCAACACCTTCCAGGACGACGACTACAAGTTCGGCGCCCTGACCCACGAAGACGCCGCGGTCCGCCGCAAGGCGATCGATCACCATCTCGAATGCATCGACGTCATGGATGCCACGGGCTCGCGCGATCTGAAGATCTGGCTCGCAGAGGGCTCGAACTATCCCGGCCAGGCCGACCTGCGCGGGCGCCAGGACCGCCTGCAGGAGTCCCTCCAGGAGATCTACGCGCGCCTTTCCGGCGAGCAGCGTCTCGTGCTGGAGTACAAGTTCTTCGAGCCGGCGTTCTACCACACCGACGTTCCGGACTGGGGAACGTCGTACGCGCAGGTGGCGGCGCTCGGCGAGCGCGCGATGGTCTGCCTCGACACGGGCCACCACGCCCCGGGCACGAACATCGAGTTCATCGTGATGCAGCTCCTGCGCCTCGGAAAGCTCGGCTCGTTCGACTTCAACTCGCGGTTCTATGCCGACGACGACCTCATCGTCGGTGCCGCCGACCCGTTCCAGCTGTTCCGCATCCTCTTCGAGGTGATCCGCGGCGGCGCGCTCAACAACCCCGATGTGACCTTCATGCTCGACCAGTGCCACAACATCGAGCAGAAGATCCCCGGACAGATCCGCTCGGTGCTGAACGTGCAGGAGATGACCGCCCGGGCGCTCCTCGTCGACGGCGACGCCCTCCGCGACGCTCAGGTTTCGGGCGATGTGCTGGCCGCCAACGCGGTCTTCATGGATGCGTTCTACACCGACGTCCGGCCGGCACTCGCCGAGTGGCGCGAGACGCGCGGTCTTCCCGCCGACCCGATGGCCGCCTATGCGGCATCCGGCTATCAGGAACGGATCGAGGCCGAGCGCGTCGGCGGCGTGCAGGCCAGCTGGGGCGCCTGACCCCTACGGACCGGGCGGACGAGCGATACGATCGTTCAATGAACCTGTCCCACCGCGCCGCTCGGGCCCGCTGATGGCTACGATCCGCGATGTCGCGCGGCTTGCCGGAGTTTCCGCGGGGACGGTCAGCAACGTCCTGAATCGACCGTCGTACGTGCGCGCAGAGACGCGCGAGAAGGTCATCCGGGCGATCGACGAGCTCGACTTCGTGCCGGACCAGAGCTCGCGGCAGTTCCGCGCCGGCCGCACGCGCACGATCGGCATCGCCGTGGCCAACCTCGACAACCCGTTCTTCGTCGACGTCGCGCTCGGCGCCGAGCAGCTCAGCCGCGAACTCGGACTCGGCGTCGTGCTGTGCAACAGCGCCTACGACGCCGTGCGGGAGTCGCAGAATCTCGACCTGCTCGTGCAGCAGCGCGTGCAGGGCATCATCATCTCCCCCGTCGACGAGAACAGCTCCCGCCTGGAGATGCTGCGCGATCGCGGCGTGCCCATGGTCTTCGTCGACCGGGTCGGCGACGATCGCGACTGTTGGTCGGTCGTCGTCGACGACGGACACGGCGGACGCGCGGGGGCCCAGCATCTCATCGACCGTGGACACCGGCGCATCGCCTATCTCGGGCATCCGCATCGGTCGCCGAAGGTGCGGATGCGCTACGAGGGCGCGCGCGAGGTCATCGACCGGACGGCCGGCGACATCACGCTCGAACTCATCTCGACCGAGTCCTGGACGGTCGAGGAAGGACGCGCGGCCGGCGAGGCGCTGCTGGCACGGCAACCCGACAAGCGTCCCACGGCGGTCCTCTGCGCCAACGACGTGGTGGCCCTGGGCCTGCTCCAGCGGGTGACGCACGGCGGGCTGCGGGTGCCCGAGGATCTCGCGATCGTCGGCTACGACAACGTCGTGTGGTCCGAAGTGGGCGCCGTTCCCCTGACGACCGTCGCGCAGCCGCGCGCGCAGCTGGGTCGCACGGCCGTCGAGATGATCATGCACCTCATCGACAGCCCGCAGCGAAGCCCCCGAACCAACCACGTCGTTCTCGAGCCCGAGCTGGTCGTGCGCGAATCGACGTGAGGACGGCGAAGGGGCGGATGCCGCTCACGCGCGCATCCGCCCCTTCGTCTACCCGATTTAGAACGCGGGCTCGATGTCGTCCACGTTGTCGATCGTGACGACCGTCAGCGGGATCGGCAGACGTGCGTCGACCGTCTCGCCGTCGGCGACCTTGAGGATCGTCTCGAGGGCCAGCGCACCGTCTTCCACCGGCGACTGCAGGATCGTCGCGTAGAAGTGACCGGCCTTGATGGACGCGAACGCGTCCGCCTGGCCGTTGATGCCGACGATCACGGGGATCTCGGCAAGGTCACGGCCCGACTCGGTCCACGCGTCGATGAAGCCGCGGGCCATCGTGTCGTCGCTCGCGTAGACGCCGTCCATGTCGTCGCCGAAGCGCGTGATGAGGTCGCGGCTGGCCACGAGCGCCTTCTGCTGGTCGAAGTCGGCGTTCACCGACTGCAGGATCTCGATGCCCGATCCGAGCTCGTCGAGACGCTCGGTGAAGCCGTCGCTGCGACCGATGCTCGTGCCGTTGCCGGCCTGACCGGCGATGATGACGACGTTTCCTTCGCCGCCGAGCGCGTCGTTCATCGCGTCGGCCGACAGCACGCCCTCTTCGTAGACGTCGGGGCCGGTGAAGCTCGCGACGAGCTTGAGCGCCTCGTCATCCATCGGGGAGTTGATCAGCACGACCGGGATCTGTGCCGACTGCGCCTGGATGAGGCCCGGGATGTAGGCCTGCGGGTCGAGCGGCCACAGCACGATGCCGTCGGGGTTGCGCCCGATGCACGTCGAGAGCTGCTCGGTGCCGGTCTGGACGTCGAAGTCCTGGCTGAGCATCGTGACCTTGGCGCCTGCCTCATCGGCGGCGGCGAGGAACGCCTCGTTGGCGGGCGTGGCGTAGGCGTGCGACTCGGCTGCCGTGATGTAGCAGATCTCCTTGCCGGAGCCTGCGGCCTCGCCATCGGTCGAGCCGGAGTCGGTGTCTGCCGCGCCGGCGCATCCGGCGAGCAGCATCGCCGCTGACAGCACGGCTCCGCCGAACAGGAACTTCTTCTTCATGCGATCGTCCTTTCGATCTCTTGTGTGGTGTCTTTCTGTGCGCCCGGCCCCCGTCGTCGGAGGCGTCGCGCGAGTGCCGACAGGGAGAGGTCGACACCCTGCTTCGCGAAGGTGAAGCGGTCGAGCAGGATCAGAAGCAGCAGGATGCAGCCGGTCACGATGTCCTGCACGTAGGCGGGTACGCTCTGGTACTCCATCGCCGTCGTCAGAGCCGCGAGGGTCAGCAGACCGCCCAGGGTTCCCAGCGCCGAGCCGACGCCGCCCTCGAGCCGCGTGCCACCGATCACGACGGCCGCGATCGCGGTCAGCACGATCGTGTCGCCGAAGACGGGTGAGCCGGTGTTCGAGGCGATGCTGAACGTGACGCCCGCGACGCCGGCCATCGTGCCGCTGAAGACGAACGCGCCGAACAGGTAGGCATTGGAGCGCACGCCGCTCGCCGTCGCGCTGGCGGCGTTGCTGCCGACGGCGAACAGGTTGCGTCCGCCGACGCTGCGCGTCAGCCAGAAGTGCAGCAGGAGGATGAGCGCGAGGAACAGCAGCACACGCACGGACACCGTCCCCGCGACCGGCTGGGTGAGCGGAATGCCGAAGAACGGGTCCGTGCCGCTGACGGGCCGGGAATCGGTGATGAGGTGGCACACGGCGCGGAAGAACACCATCGTCGCGAGGGTCGCCACGAGCGAGTTGATCTTGAGCACGACCACGAGGACGCCGTTGATGGCTCCTGCCGCCATGGCGACCGCGATGCCCACGAGAGCCGCCGGGATCTGGCCGAGTGCAGGCTGCAATCCGATGGCCGCGATACCCGACAGTGCGAGGATCGCACCGCCCGAGAGGTCGAGTTGGCCGGCGATCAGCACGACGGTCAGACCGATCGCGAGCAGCCCCATCGTGGCGACGCGATCGACGCCGAGGCTGAGCGTGCGCCCTTCGAAGAACCCCGGCACGAACGAAGCCGACAGCACGAGGGTCGCGACGAGGATGACGATGACGCGGTAGCGCACGAGGCTCAGGAACACGACACTGTCGGTGATCCGATTCGACGAGGTGCGGATCATGATCGGCCTCCCTTCCGACGGAGGTACACATCGAGCGAGACGGCGGCCACGATGAGCGCGCCCTTGGCGATGCCCTGCACTGCGGTGGGCACGCCCTGCAGCACGAGGATGTTGTTGAGCAGCGCGACGAAGAGCAGTCCGCCGATCGCGCGCGGGATGCTGCCGGATCCGCCCAGGAGGCTGACACCGCCCACGACGACGGCCGTGATCGCGTCGAACTCGTAGCCGATCCCGATGCCGGGGCGTGCGGTCTGCAGCGTCACTCCGAGCAGCACGCCGGCCATGCCCGCGAGCCCCGCCGTCAGCACGAAGGCAGCGCCCCGAGTGAAGAAGAGCGGCACGGCACTCGCCCGCGTGGCATCCGGGTTTCCACCGGCCGCGTACACCCAGCGCCCCAGCACGGTGCGCGAGAGCACGAGGTGCCCGATGATCGCGACCACGAGGAACACCAGCACGATGACGGGGATCCCGAAGATGCGCCCGTTGAGGAAGGCCTGCGCTTCGGGGTCGCTGCCGTAGACGATGACGCCGCCGACGCTCCACTGCGCGATGCCGAGCACGATCGTGCCGACGGCGAGCGTCGTGATGACCGGGTTGATGCCGGCGTAGCCGATCAGGAGGCCGTTGACGACTCCGGCGGCGAGGGCGGCGAGGATCGCGACGAGAGCTGCCGGGATCGTGCCCATGATCGGCTGCAGGCCGAGCACGAGGATCGCTCCGACGGCGACGGTGGCCGGCACCGAGAGGTCGGCGAGGCCTCGCGTGATGAAGACGAAGGTCATCCCGACGACGATGACGCCGAGGATCGAGATGTTGATGAGGACGTTGGTCAGGTTGCCGATGCTCAGGAACCGGTCCGACAGCACCGACCCCACGATGAGCAGCAGCACGATGCCGACGGGCATGCCGATCCAGGGACCGATGCGCGAGAGCGCGCTGCCCTTCGTCAGGCGGTCGCCCGATCGGGTCGTTTCGGTCTGCGCCCGCGTGGGCGCGTTCGATGAGGTCATTGCGTTACCTCTCCGGTCGCGGCGTGCATGACAGATCGCTCGTCGGCGTCGGCGCGGTCGAACTCCGCCGATACGCGGCCTTCGTGCAGGACGTAGATGCGATCGCTGACGGCGAGCACCTCGGGAAGCTCCGACGAGATGAGCAGGATGGCCACGCCCTGGGCGGCGAGCTCGCCGATGATCGTGTGGATGTCGGCCTTGGCACCGACGTCGACTCCGCGCGTCGGTTCGTCCAGCAGCAGCACGTCGGGCTGCGTCGCGAGCCACTTCGCGATGACGACCTTCTGCTGGTTGCCGCCGCTGAGGGTGCTCACGGCGCGCTCGATGACCGGCGGGGAGACCCCCAGGGCGTCGACCTCTTTCCGCGCGAGGGCGCGCTCGCGCCGCGACGAGATCCAGCTGGCCGAGCTCACCTTGGCAAGCACGGGCAGCGCGATGTTGTCCTTGATGGATGCCTCGGGGATGATGCCGTCGCGCTTGCGATCCTCGGGCACGTAGGCGATGCCGGCGTTGACCGCTTTGCGCGGACTGCGGACGCGCGCGTCGGAGCCGTTGACACGGACCGTGCCGGCGTCGGCGGTGTCCAGGCCGAAGACGGCGCGGGCGACCTCGGTCCGACCGGCGCCGACGAGGCCCGCGAGACCGACGATCTCGCCCGCGCGGACCGTGAGCGAGACGTCTTCGAAGGCGCCCGAGCGGCTGAGTCCCTCGAGCTCGAGCACGACGTCTCCGATCGGCACGTCGCGCTTGGGGAAGACATCGGTCAGGTCGCGCCCGACCATGAGGGTGATCATCTCGGTGGCGGTCAGCCCCGACGCGGGCCGCGTCTCGATCTGACGGCCGTCGCGCAGCACCGTGACCTGGTCTGCCAAGTCCAGCACTTCGCGCAGGCGGTGGCTGATGTAGATGATGGCGATGCCATCGGCACGCATCGTGCGGATGACACGGAAGAGCGCCTGCGCCTCGTGCTCGCTCAGCGACGACGTCGGTTCGTCGAGCACCATGATCTGAGGGCGAGCGGCGTACGCCTTGGCGATCTCGACCAGCTGCTGCTGACTCACCGTCAACGACCCGAGACGAGCCCGCGGGTCGATCCGCGCATCGAGCGCGTCGAGCACGGCACGGGCGGACTCGAGCAGCGCGCGACGACGCACGATGCCGAATCTCGACGGCGTGGCCCCCAGGGCGATGTTCTCGGCCACGGACAGGTCGGGCACCAGATTGAGTTCTTGGTAGACCATGCCGATGCCGCGTCGCCGGGCATCCAGCTGACCGGAGATCCGCACGCGTTCGCCCGACAGGGCGACCGAGCCGGCGTCGGGCTGGTAGACCCCGGCGAGGATCTTCATCAGGGTGGATTTTCCTGCGCCGTTCTCACCGACGATCGCGTGGACTTCGCCGGGTTCGACGACGAGATCGACATCGGACAGCGCCTTGACGCCGGGGAACGACTTCGAGATCCCCCGCATCTCCAGTGCGGGCACACTCATGCCGACTCCTTCCTCTTCGCGCCGCGCGCGCGGCTGGGTCCGGCGTCGATCTCGATGGCGTACGACACCGACTCGCCCGGCTGCAGCTCGGGCAGGACGCCTTCGCTGCGGGCCGTGGCGCGGCCCCTGCTCCAATCGACGTTCACGGGTTCGAGCCCGAGCACGTAGTGACCTTCGCCGAGCATCTTCCACTGGTGAAGGCCCGGCAGCGTCTTCGTGTCGAACCTGATCGCCAGACGCACGTCGCGTTCCGGGTTGTCCACCGAGACCTCGGCGAAACCCTGATCGCGGAAGTCGTGGCGGAACACCTGCTCGGCATAGCCCCGCGTGGGCGCTGAGAGCTCGTGCCAGCTCGCGACTCCGGCTTCTGCGGTCGCGTCTCGCGGGGTGACGGCTGCGGACGGGATCCGCAGCACGGCATCCTCCGAAAGCAGCGGCCAGCCAAGATTGCAATGGTAGAGCACCATGTGACCGGCCGGACGCGAGTCCTCGTTCGTCACGGTGTCGTCGATCCGGATGACGGAGCCCCCCAGGTGCGCTTGGATGCGGCGGCGGAGGACGAGGTTCTCCCCGAACACCGAGGCCTGCCGCACCTCTCCCTCGATGACGATCCCGTCGTCGCCGACCTGCGCACGCGTGAGGGTCGCCGGTGTCGAGCTGATCCGGCCGTGCATGGGGTAGTCCACGCCGTCCTCGCTCGTCGGCGGCCCGAACGAGTCCAGGCCGCACGTCGTCAGCAGGCCGCCGCCGAACGCGCGGAGCCAGTCCATGCCCACGTCGTGGGTGTGGGCGGGCGCGCCGATGCCGACCGGCGACATCCAACTCAGCGGAGTCCCTCGGAAGGTGACCTGGCCGAGGTCCATCGCCCGGTCAGGATGCACCTCGAAGGACAGTCCGCCGCCGGTGTCGACGCGGATGCGGCGAGCGCCGCGCGCCGGACCCTGCGTCTCGGTGAACTCGTCGATCCGAGCGATCTGAGCGAGTGAGCCGATCCGCCGTCGCGCCTCGCCGAGGTCGACGCCGAACAGCTCTGCCGTGCCGGTCATCTACAGTCCCAGTTCCCCGCGCTCGGCGCTCAGCTGGGCGCTGCCGGGACCGAAGTGCTTGAGGATGACGAGATCCTCGGTCGAAGATTCGTTGACGACTGTGACACCGGCCGAGGCCGCGGATGCCGTCACGAAGAACTCGTCGGATGAGAACTGGCCGTACCGGATCGAGCTGATCGCGGCGAGGGGCTGGCCGTTGATCGTGCCGCGGCCGCCGACGGCCACGAGGCCGTACGCGTCGGTCTCACCGACCGTCACGGCGCCACCGGGGCGGACCGTCAGCTCCTTCGCGCTGAACGCGGGCGAGCGATACGTGATCCACTTCTCGACGTAGTCGGGCGTCGCGGCGCGGACGCTCGCGACGGTCTCGACGGGCGGAGTGAAACGGTGGCTCCAGAACTCCGGGTCGACGTTGCGCTCCCAGTCGACGAGCTCGACGATGAAGTCCAGGTCGCCGACGCGATCGTCGGGTACGTCCTTCCAGAGCAGTTCGTCGCCGACCTCGCGGTTGTTGGACCAGGACTCGGTCATGGCGAAGACGTCGCACGCCGCCTGCGGCTCGTACGTGCACATGCTGGCGGGAGCGTGCAGGATGCCGGCGGGCACGTCCCATCCCGTGCCGGGGGTGATGCGGTACGCCTTCGACAGGTCGGTGATGCGGTTGTCGCCGCCGCGCAGGAAGCCGGCGAGCTTCTCGCGCAGCTGATCCTTCGTGACCTCGGGGTGCAGGCCGAAGAAGGTGTACGGGAACTGACCGCCGTGGTTGTTCATCTGCGTCGGGAAGTAATAGGCCTCGGGCTTGCCGGGCTTGCCCACGAGGGCCGCGTGCTCGTCGCGGTGGTGGATGTGGAAGGGCAGCGGGAACTCGTTGTCGAAGAACTTGGAGTACATCGGCCACAGGCCGTGCGAATCCCACAGCCCGCCAATCGCGTCGCCACGGAAGTGCGCGATGAACTCGTCGAACGGGATGACGTTGCCGTCGGGGTCGCGCACGAGGCTGAGACCCTCGAACGGGTCGGTGCGCGGACCGTTCTCAGCGCGGATGGCGCTCGCGAGCCAACGCTCGTCGATTCCGCCGCGGTCCTTGCCGAGCGGGAAGTAGTCGTCGGGGTGGAGGCGGATGCGGCGACCCGGCGTGCAGAACGAGCGGGGCACCCAAGCGGGGGCCAGTGACAGAACGCCGCCCGAGGCATCCATCGCGCGCTCGATGGCGGTTTCTGTGCTCGTGACGTTCTCGTAGGGCCCGGCGTTCGCCATTTCTCACTCCTTCGTGACGTCATATCTCGACGTCGATGTCCATCCGGCTCACTTGGGTTCAATGAACCTTTTGTGATTCAGTGAATCTAACAAAGGGTCCTCGAGAGCGCAACAAGATCGCGAATCGGCCTTGCGCGAGTTGTGCAGGGGCGGCCGATGCAGCAATGTCGTCGTCATGTCGACCACGAGTTCCCTGGACAGCGAGCGCCGGCGACAGGCCCTCGCGCGCCTCGTCGAAGAGCACGGGTCGGTCAGTCTCGCCGATGCGGCATCCGCGTTCGAGGTCTCGCAGATGACGGTCCGTCGCGACCTGCTCGAGCTCGAGGCGGCAGGCCTCGTGCGCCGCGTGCGCGGCGGCGCGATTCCCACTCCGGGACCGCAGCGCTTCGGCGTGCGAAGCAATCTGCAGCGTGACGCCAAGACGGTCATCGCGCGGAAGGCGGCTGGGCTCGTTCCGCGCGGCGGCGCGATCGCGATGGATGCGTCGACGACGGTCGGCGCGCTGATCGCGAGCCTCTCGGGCGACGACGGCGTGACGGTCGTGACCAACTCGTGGGAGAACTTCTCCGCCGCGCGCCGCGCCGGTTTCATGAACAGCCTGCTCACCGGCGGGGAGGCCGAGGCCTCGACGGACAGCTTCGTCGGCCCGCTCGCGTGTCGCGCGGCGGCGTCGATGAGCTACTCGACGCTCTTCACGAGTGCGAGCGGGGTGCAGTCCGACCTCGGATCGATGGACGTCTCACTCTCCGAGGCGCAAGTGAAGCAGGAGTTCGCCCGCAGCGCCGAGCGCATCGTGCTCCTGCTGGATTCCTCCAAGCTCGGCGAGCGCGACGTCGCCCGCAGCTTCGAGTGGGAGCAGATCGACCTGCTCGTGACCGAGCTCGATCCGACCGATGCGCGCCTGCGCGCCTACCGCGACGTCGTCGACGTGCGCTGACACCGTTGCACATGTGATCATTTCTTGAGATACTTCACACGAACGAACATCGTCCACGTACAGAGAGTTCCGTGATGACCGATTCCACCCCCGCTCAGCTGATCGCCCGCAGCAACCGTCTCGGCGCCGATCCCCAGAACACCAACTACGCGGGCGGCAACACGTCGGCCAAGGGCACCGCGACCGATCCCGTCACGGGTGAGCCGGTCGAGCTGCTGTGGGTGAAGGGATCCGGCGGCGACCTCGGCACGCTGAAGGAGCAGGGCCTCGCGGTGCTGCGGCTCGACCGTTTCCGGTCGCTCGTAGACGTGTATCCCGGCGTCGACCGCGAGGACGAGATGGTCGCGGCGTTCGACTACTGCCTGCACGGCAAGGGCGGTGCCGCCCCCTCGATCGACACGGCGATGCACGGCCTCGTCGATGCGGCGCACGTCGACCACCTGCATCCCGACTCGGGCATCGCGATCGCGACCGCCGCCGACGGCGAGGAGCTCACGGCGACCATCTTCGGCGACAAGGTCGTGTGGGTGCCGTGGCGCCGCCCCGGTTTCCAGCTGGGCCTGGACATCGCCGAGATCAAGGCGAAGAACCCGCAGGCGATCGGCACGATCCTCGGCGGCCACGGCATCACGGCGTGGGGCGACACGTCGGACGAAGCCGAGCAGAACTCGCTCTGGATCATCGAGACCGCGCAGCGCTACATCGACGAGCACGGCAAGGACGCCCCCTTCGGCGCACCCCGGGCCGGCTTCGCGGCCCTCTCCGAGGCCGAGCGCCACGCGAAGGCCGCCGCGCTGGCACCCACGATCCGTGGTCTCGCCTCAACCGACAAGCCGATGGTCGGCCACTTCACCGACTCCGACGTCGTGCTCGACTTCCTCGAGTCGGCGCGTGCCCCCGAGCTCGCCGAGCTGGGCACGAGCTGCCCCGACCACTTCCTGCGCACCAAGGTCAAGCCCATGCTGCTCGACCTTCCCGCGGACGCGTCGGTCGAGGATTCCATCGCGCGCCTCAAGGAGCTGCACGAGCAGTACCGCAAGGACTACCAGGCCTACTACGACGCCCATGCGTCGGCAGACTCCCCCGCGATCCGTGGTGCGGACCCGCTCATCGTGCTCGTGCCGGGTGTCGGCATGTTCTCGTACGGCGCGAACAAGCAGACGGCGCGCGTCGCGGGCGAGTTCTACGTCAACGCGATCAACGTCATGCGCGGCGCCGAGTCGCTGTCGACGTACGCTCCCATCTCGGATGCCGAGAAGTTCCGCATCGAGTACTGGGCTCTCGAAGAGGCCAAGCTGCAGCGCCTGCCCAAGCCCAAGACGCACCAGGGCCGTATCGCGTTCGTCACGGGTGCGGCATCCGGAATCGGCAAGGCGATCGCCACCCGCCTCGCCGCCGAGGGCGCGTGCGTCGTCGTCGCCGACCTCGACCTCGAGAAGGCGCAGGCCGTGGCCGCCGAGCTCGGCAACACCGATGTCGCGATCGGCGTCGCGGCGAACGTCGCCGACGCCGACGGCGTGCAGGCGGCGATCGACGCGACCGTGCTGGCGTTCGGCGGCATCGACCTCGTCGTCAACAATGCCGGCCTGTCGCTGTCGAAGCCGCTGCTGGAGACCACCGAGAAGGACTGGGACCTGCAGCACGACGTCATGGCGAAGGGCTCGTTCCTCGTCTCGAAGGCCGCCGCGAAGGCGCTCATCGACCAGGGCATGGGCGGCGACGTCATCTACATCTCGTCGAAGAACTCCGTCTTCGCCGGCCCCAACAACATCGCCTACTCCGCGACGAAGGCCGATCAGGCCCACCAGGTGCGCCTGCTCGCGGTCGAGCTCGGTGAGCACGGTGTGCGCGTCAACGGGATCAACCCCGACGGCGTCGTGCGCGGCTCGGGCATCTTCGCCAGCGGCTGGGGCGCCAACCGCGCCGCGACCTACGGCGTCGACGAGCAGGACCTCGGCCAGTTCTACGCCAACCGCACGATCCTCAAGCGCGAGGTCGTGCCCGACAACGTCGCCGACGCCGTGTACGTCCTGACCGGTCCCGAGCTCTCACGCACGACGGGCCTGCACATCCCGGTCGACTCCGGCGTCGCTGCGGCGTTCCTGCGATGAGCAGCGGAGTCCCGGTGCACGAGGTCGTCGACGGGTCGGCGAACGATCACGGACGACGCTTCGACGAGCTCAGCGACCGTTGGGAGACCTCGTGAGCGCCGGCGCTGTCGCGGCGGTCGATCTCGGGGCGACGAGCGGCCGGGTCGTGGTCGGTCGTGTCGGCAGCGACACGCTCGAGCTCACCCAGGTCGCACGGTTCCCGAACGACCCGGTGCAGACGTCCGACGGGCTGCACTGGAACATCCTCGGTCTGTACGGCAGCGCCCTGGGCGGACTGAGCGAGGCGTTCCGTCGGGATTCCGGCATCCGCAGCATCGGCGTGGACTCCTGGGCCGTCGACTACGCGCTCCTGCGCGACGGACGTCTGCTGGGCGAGCCGTTCCACTACCGCGACGGGCGTACCGGACGCGGTGTGGCGACGGTTCACGAGCGGATGCCGCACGCCGATCTCTTCGCCCGCAACGGCCTGCAGTTCCTGCCGTTCAACACGCTCTATCAGTTCGCGGCCGAGTCACGGGACGTGCTCGAGTTCGCCGACACGGCGCTGCTCGTGCCCGATCTCATCGGGTACTGGCTCACCGGCGTCGCCCGCGCCGAACTGACGAACGCCTCGACGACGGGGCTGTTGCACGACCAGCGGTGGGACGACCGGCTGCGTGCGGCAGCCGGCGTGCCGCGCGGCATCCTGCCCCCGCTCATCGCGCCCGGCGAGCACCTCGGCGCGCTCACGACCGCCGTCGCGGCGGCGGTGGGGGCACCCGAAGGCGTGCCCGTGACCGCCGTCGGCTCGCATGACACGGCCTCGGCCGTCGTCGCGGTGCCGATGCAGGCGGATGCCGCGGCCTACATCTCGTGCGGCACGTGGGGCCTCGTCGGCGTCGAGGTGGAACGGCCCGTGCTGTCGACAGAGGCGCTCGCGGCGAACTTCACGAACGAGGGTGGCGTCGACGGACGCGTGCGTCTGCTGCACAACGTCATGGGCCTGTGGGTTCTGAGCGAGACGGTGCGCACGTGGGAGCGCTCGGGCGAGCGCATCGATCTTCCGTCGCTGCTCGACGCGGCCGAAGAGGTCTCGGGCAACGTGCCCGTCTTCGACGTCAACGATCCGCGCTTCATGCCGCCCGGTGACATGCCTGCGCGGATCGACGCATGGTTCGACGAGCACGGCCTCACTCCTCCGCGCTCGCGCGCGGAGTACGCGCGGTCGATCGTCGAGTCGCTCGCGCAGGCGTTCGCCGACGCGTCGCGTGAGGCGGGTCGCATCGGCGGCGTCGACGTGCGCACGATCCACATCGTCGGGGGCGGCGCGCTCAACGAACTGCTGTGCCAGCGCACGGCCGATCGGGCGGGTCTGCCGGTGCTCGCGGGGCCCGTCGAGGCGACAGCGCTCGGCAACGTCCTCGTGCAGGCGCGTGCCGTCGGGCTCGTCTCGGGCTCGCTCGAGGCGCTGCGCGACCTCGTGGCGCGCACGCACGCGCCGCGTCGGTACGAGCCGACGCGCTGACTACTGCCCGGGATACGCCGGGTAGGGCGCTGTCCGCGTGATCGAGTTGCCGCCGGCGACGGCGGTCGCCGTCATGGTGGCCTCCCCAGCCGGGACCGCGGCGAGGCGCGAGTTCACGCTGACCGAGACGGAGGCGCCGGGCGCGACGCCGCGGAAGGTCTTGCCCCCGTATGCCGTCGTGACGACGACGTCGGCGGGCACGGCGAGCGGGTTCGTCGCCGTCACCGACAGGTGCACGCGGCCGGCGAGCGTGCGCGGCACGACCTCGATGGGGTAGCCGCCGTACGGCACGGTCGTCGTCTCGGTGGTGGTTCCACTCGTCGCGGTGATCGTGGCGACCCCGGACGGAATGGTCGCCAGGCGCGTGTTGACCGACGTCGCCACGGTCCGGCCGGGTGCCACAGCAGTGAAGGTCTGGCCGCCGTAGACGGTCGAGATGGCGATGTCGACGGGCGCCGATGAGTTATTCGTGGCCGAGATCGACAGGAACACGCTGCCCGCGAGGATCCGCGGTGTCAGCTCGACGCTCACGAGGTCCTGCGCGGCGATCTGGGCCACGACCACGTGAGATGGAGCCGCCGTCGCCGCGGCCGTGCCGGTGAGCAGCAGCGCGCAGCTCGCGGCGCCGATCGCCCCCACCATCATCGTCCGGCGCCATCGTGAAATCATCGACATCGTCTCTCCTTTGAGCGTTCGACAAGCGCTGCTTCGGTGCATCCCCAGAAGCACCCTCGGTCTCCTGCAGCTGGAGCCGAGTCAGGCAAAGCTATTGGCCGTCGCCGCCCGCTGTCAACGCCCAACGCCGACGGAAAGACAGAAACGGGTGCCGAGATCGCGGGTTCACGCGCGTGGCAGGCGGGATCGAACGCTGAAGTCGGCCGCTTGCGCTCGCCGAAGCGCTGTGACGAATTTGTCTGAGGCGCCCCTGGAAGAGCGGGGTCGAGCAGCGTGACCCGCGCGCACCGGACCGGAATGTGGCGAGGACTGGGGCAGGGACGGGACGGGACGGGATGCGGACGAGCTCGCGCACGAGAGGCCGGGGAAGACCCAAGACGAGGACGTCGGCGAAGACGCGAACGAAAACGAGGACGGTCACGCGGAGGCCGAGGAAGGCCAAAGAAGGACGCCGACGAAGACGCGAACGAAAGCTGAGGACGTGCACGAGGATGCCGACAACGGCGAACACGAGCACGAGGACACCGCCACCGCCACCGCCACCGTCACCGTCACCGTCACCGTCACCGAGGGTTATCGAGGGTTATCGAGCGCGCCGCGCCGGTCCTGATCGGCGCAGTTCCGCCCAGCGGGCACGGTTCAGCTGTTCGTCGATAGCCTGTCGAGGAGTCTTGTGGGTGAGGATGTGACGGGTCGCCATTTCAGGTGGGGGTCCCACCAGGCGGGTCCGCGGATTTCGGGGACGCCGCGTCTCATCCGGATGTGCCATCCGCTGGTGTCGAGGGTGCGGTGGTGCCACCAGCACAGGGGCACCCCGTTGCTGGTGTGTGTGGGCCCGCCCTGGGCGTGCTCGACGACATGGTGCAGTTCGCACCATTCGAAGGGGACGTGGCATCCGGGGATGACGCAGCCCCCGTCGCGGAGCCCGATCGCGCGGCGTTGGCGGCGGTTGAACACGCGTTCCTGGGTGTGGATCGACACGATCCGGTCGTTGACGCCGAGCACGACCCGCTGCACCGCCCCGGAACACGCGATGTGCCGGGCGACGGACAGGGATACCGGGTCGTTCAGGCCGCTGAGGAACGCGGCACCCCGCCCGGTGGCGAGGTCCTTTTCCCGCACGGACACCACGAGCGTGGGGGCGGCACCACCCAGGGTGGGAAGGGCGGCGGATTCGGCGGCGGCGGTCAGCATGATCGCCAACGCGTCGTGCTGCTTCTGCGTGCGGGTGCGGTCATCGGCGGTGCCCGGCAACGGTTCGTCACGATCATCCTCGTCGTGGCCGTCGAACCGTGGCCCGGTGACCGGCACCCCGTTCACTTTCGGGTTCAGCAGGGCATCGAACCCGCGCTGCAACTGCGCGGCCACCTCGGGGAGCAGGTTCCCCCGCACCGGGACGAGCCCGTCACGGCTGACCCCGAGGGTCAGCCCGCGTTTGCGCATCGCCCGCGCCTGGCCGGGTTCGGTACCGTCTTGATCCAGGAACACCGCCCACACCGTGGCATACGTGCGAAGATCTTCCGCACACGCCGGCGGGCCGCATCCGCCCCCTCACCGCGAGCGGCCGCAGCCAACTCCGCATCCGCGGCCAGGAGCGCCTGCCGCCCCGCGATACATCCCCGCAACGGGCCGGCCACCGCGACGACCCCGTCGACACCGACCTCACCCGCTACGAGCACCTCCCGCATGCCCGGCAGCTCCGCCGGGAGCAGCTCCCCCCGTACTCGGTGCGGTGCGCTGCTCGATCGCCCGCGCTGCGGAGACGATATCGGCCGCGGTGCGCTGAGACACCCGTGTCGCCCGCTGCACCAGCTCACCCTCGGACCGGCACCCCAACCGGGTGGTCAACCGGTCCGCATGCGGGACCGCATCGGAGCGTTCCCGCACCTGCCCGACCGTCTCGACCAGCACCGCCTCCACACCCCGCAACAACCGCCCCGCCGCCGCGAGCACCGCCAGCACCTCGTCATCACTCGCGACCCGCAACACGCCCTCATCGAACACGGTCTGCACCACCCCGGCCAGGGCGTCACCCAACCGGGCGAGAGTGACAGGAAGGGTGCTCATACCCCCCATTCTGGCCAGGGCCACCGACATCCAAACCCCCAGATGACACCCCGATTACAATCCGTGCACAACCCGCCCGGAGACCCCCCTGTGGAGGAAGCGATCCCCGTGCCCGTGCCCGCAGCATCCGCCCACCCCCGCCGCATCCGCCGCATCCGCCGCCCCCGCCGCATCCGCCGCCCCCGCCGCATCCGCCGCCCCCGCCGCATCCGCCGCCCCCGCGGCATCCGCCCACGACCGCGAGACCGCAACAGGCCGCCGAGACTGCGGGGCCCACCCGCTGTCTCGACCCGCCGATGCAGTCTCGCGGTCAATGGCGGGGGAGATCGACGCGACGGTCCCGGCGCCCCGGCTCAGCGGCACCCCGACGCCCCGGCGCCGCGAATGCCACTCCGCCCCTCACGCACGGCAAGGGCACCCGGCGAGCAGTCATGCTGCCGCCGGGTGCCCTGGGGGGACGACTTAGAAGTCGAAGTCGCCGATGTTGTCCGCGTCGAAGACGAAGGGGTCTCCGAGCAGCACGCTGTTGTCCGGGCCGACCTCGAACGAGCCCAGCTTGCCGGCCTCGAACGTGTCGCCCTCGGCGCCGGTGATCTCACCCGTGATGAGCGCCGCCGTCGCGAACGCGGCGAGGTAGCCGAGGTCGGCCGGGTTCCACAGCGCGAACGCCGTGACCGTGCCGTCCTCGACGTACTCGCGCATCTGGTTCGGCGTACCCAGACCGGTCAGCGCGACCTGGCCCTTGTACTCCGACGTCGACAGGTAGCGAGCGGCAGCAGCGATACCGACCGTGGTCGGCGAGACGATGCCCTTCAGCTCCGGGTACGTCTGCAGCAGCGCCGCAGTCTTGTCGAACGAGGTCTGGTCGTCGTCGTCACCGTAGGCGATCTCGACGATCTCGATGTCGGGGTAGCTCGCGGCGAGCTCCTCCTCCATCAGCTCGATCCACGCGTTCTGGTTCGTCGCGTTGGCCGACGCCGACAGAACAGCGATCTCACCCGAGCCGCCGATCTGATCCGCGATCAGCTCGGCCTGCACCTTGGCGATGCCCTCGCTCGAGGCCTGGTTGATGAACAGGTCACGGCAGTCGGGGTTGGTGTCCGAGTCGAACGTGACGACCTTCACACCGGCCGAACGCGCCTCGTCGAGGGCGTCGCAGATGGCCTCGGGGTCGTTCGCCGACACGATGAGTCCCCCAGCGCCCTGCTGAGCGGCCGTCTGGATGTACTGCACCTGCGACGTCGGCGACGCCTCGGTCGGGCCGACCTCTTCGAACGTGCCGCCGAACTCGGCCGTCGCCTCTTCCGCACCACCGGTCGAGGTGTCGAAGTACGGGTTGCCGAGGTTCTTCGGCAGCATCGTGATCGTCAGGTTCGCGTCACCGTCGCCGTTGTCGCCCCCGTCGGTCGGGGTGCCGCCGCCGTCACCGGAGCAGCCCGTCGCGACCAGGGCCACGCCGAGAGCCAGCGCGGCTACAACACCAGCACGCCGCTTGCGCTTCAATCCGAACATCATTGTTTCCTTCCTTGGTGCGAGAAGCTCTCGCGGGATTTGTGATTACTGCGTCGAGGTGCCGGCGGTCGCTCGATCAGCGACGCGTCGACCCCTTCTCTTTCCGATGGCTGCGGCACGTCTCTTGTGCACCCAGGCGAGAAGGCTCGCGGACACCACCGAGAGGATGAGCAGGACTCCGGTGATGACGTTGATGATGTCGCTCGTGACACCGGCGAGGCGCAGGGCGCTGCCGAGGGTGCCGATGAGCAGCACACCGGCGATGACGCCGTGCAGTGCACCGCGACCGCCGAAGATCGATACGCCGCCCAAAAGCACGGCAGCGATGATCTGCAACTCCATTCCCATCGCGTTGTCACCGCGGGCGTTGGAGTACAGAAGAGTGAAGTAGACGCCGGCGAATCCCGAGACCGCGCCCGACATCACGAAGAGGATGAACTTCGTGCGCCCCACGTCGATGCCCGAGAAGTGCGCCGCTTCCTTGTTGAGACCGATCGCGTACAGCGAGCGCCCGAAGGGCGTGAAGTGCAGGAGCACCGCGAACAGGATGGCCAGCACCACGAAGGGGATGATGATCATCGGAATCGGCGTGCCCGGGATGTTCGCCTTCGCGAGGTCCGTCCACTCGTCCGGGAAGTCGGTGATCGCGGTCGTGCCGAGCAGACCCACCGCGATACCGCGGAACAGCGCGAGCGTGCCGATCGTCACCGCGAGCGACGGAAGCCCGACCACGGTCACGAGAAACCCGTTGAAGGCCCCCGCCAGCGTGCCGACCAGGATCGCGAGGATCGCTGCGATGGGGAACGGCAACCCGGCCTGCGTGAGGATGCCTGTCATCACACTCGACAGACCGACGATGGATGCCACCGACAGATCGATCTCCTCGGTGATGATGATCAACGTCATCGGCAACGCGATCAGCAGAATCGGCGCGACATCACGCAGCAGATAGGTCACCGTCAGCGGGCTGTCGAAGTTGCGCACGGTCGTCATGGCGACCACGATCACGATGACCAGGAGCGCGATGATCGCGGCCTCGCGCGTGAACAGGATGCGCCGCCACGCCGGACGGGCATGCGCTTGATAGAGCCGGATCGGGGTGGTCTCCGTGGCCATGGTGCTCATCGGCCCTCCTCCCGTTGTGCGATGAGTCGTCGGTGCTGTCGGACCGCGAGGACGCGGTCGAGCACGATCGACCCGATGATGAGGATGCCGACCACAGCGCGCTGCCAGAAGTCGTCGATTCCGAGAATCGGCAGGGCGCGGTTGATGGTCAGCAGCAGGAAGGCACCGATCGCGGCGCCCCACACGGTTCCGACGCCGCCCGCGATCGCCACTCCGCCGATCACGGCGGCACCGATCGCCTGCAGTTCCCAGCCGGTCCCGGCCGCAGAGGACACGGTGCCGTAGCGCGCGGCATACAGCACACCGGCAAGCCCGGACAGGGCACCCGACACGACGAACGCCGTGATGATGCGGCGGTTGACCTTCAAGCCGTAGAGGTGGGCTGCTGCGGGGTCGGATCCGATCGCATAGAACTCGCGGCCACCGCGGATGTTGCGCAGGTACCAGGCCGCTGCGATCAGCACGATGACGGCGATGATCGTGAGGATCGGCACACCGAGGAGCTGATCGGTTCCGAGTCCGCGGAAGTCCCGCGGCAGATCCGATGCGTTGATGCGGTCACTTCCGGTCCATGCGACGTTGATGCCGCGATAGATGTACATCGTGCCGAGCGTGATCACCAGCGCCGGCACTTTGGCCCACGCCACCAGGAGGCCGTTGATCGCGCCGAGGAGTCCGCCGAGAAGGACGCCCGCGATGAACACGACGATCACCGGGATGCCTTCGAAGTCGATGAACAGTCGACCCGTGAGGTACGCGGTCAGCCCCACGACCGAGCCGACCGAGAGATCGACGCTGCGGGTGATGATGACGAAGGCCTGACCCACCGCGACCAGCAGCAGCAGCGAGGGCGTCAGCAGCAGATCGCGGAATCCGTCGTTCGAGAACAGGAAGTTCGGGTTCGCGGCGGTGGCGGCGATCACGATGACCACCAGGGCGATGCCGATTCCCGTTTCACGCGCCGTCGCGATGTGACGCACGAGCCTCGCGGCACCGCTGGTGCCGGGCTTCACCGGCGGAGGAGTTGTCAGCGTCGCGCTCATGCTGCCGCCCCCGCATCCGCGGTCGCCGCGAACATCACGGCCTCCGGTGTCGCCTCGTCGCGCGAGAACTCGCCGGTCAGGCGGCCCTCTCGCATCACCAGAACACGGTCAGCCATCCCCAGAACCTCCGGCAGCTCAGACGAGATCATCAGGATCGCCAACCCCTGCTGTGCGAGCTCGCTCAGCAGGCGGTGAACCTCGGACTTCGTTCCGACGTCGATTCCTCGCGTCGGCTCGTCCACGATCAGCACCACCGGATCCGTGGCGAGCCACTTTCCCAGCACGACTTTCTGCTGGTTGCCGCCGGACAGCGTGCCCGTCTCGGCGTCGAGCGCCGCCGTCTTCACCTCGAGGCGGCTGGCCCATGTCTTGGCCGCCTGGTTCTCCAGGCCGTTCCAGATCAGGCCCCACTTCGCGAGCTTGCCGCGGATGGCGAGCGTGATGTTGCGGGCGACTCCGTCATCGAGCACGAGCCCCTGTCGTCGGCGGTCCTCGGGCACCAACGCGATTCCGCGCGCCGTCGCGGTGCGGGGATTGCCCTTCGGGAGCGCCGCGCCCTGCAGCTTCACGGAGCCCGACTCATAGGAATCGACGCCGAAGACCGCGCGCGCGACTTCGCTGCGCCCTGCCCCCACCAAACCGGCCAGGCCCACGATCTCGCCCGCACGCAGCTGGAAAGAGATGTCGCCGAAGACGCCCTTGCGCGTCAGTCCCTCGACCTCGAGGACGACATCGCCGATCTCGGCGGGCAATTTGGGGAACAGGTCGGTGACATCGCGGCCGACCATCTGCCGAACCAGGTCGTCGACGGTCGTATCGGCGATCGCGGTCGTGTCGACGTACGAACCGTCGCGCATCACGGTGACCGTGTCGCACAGAGCGAAGACTTCGTCGAACCGGTGCGAGATGAACAGCAGCGCACGGCCCTCATCGCGAAGACTCCGCGCCACCGCGAACAGCCGCTCGACCTCGACACCGGACAGCGCCGCCGTCGGCTCGTCCATGATGAGCACCTTGGCGTCCAGTGAGATCGCCTTGGCGATCTCGATGATCTGCTGGTCGGCGATCGAGAGTCCGTCCGTCACACGGTCGGGGTCCAGGCCGACGCCCAGACGCTGGAAGATCTGCGCCGCCTCCGCGCGCATCGCTTTGCGGTCGATCCGGCCCACGGCGTTCGTCGGCTGGCGTCCCATGAAGATGTTCTCGGTCACCGACAAGTCGGGGAAGAGCGTCGGCTCCTGGTAGATCACCGCGATTCCGGCCTCTTTCGACTGCGCCGTCGAGGTGAAGTCGACCGACTTCCCGTCGAGGAGGAACTCGCCCGAATCACGTCGGTAGAGGCCCGCGATGATCTTCACGAGCGTCGACTTGCCGGCGCCGTTCTCACCGATCAGCGCATGGATCGATCCGCGATGCAGCGTCAAGCTCCCCGAACGCAGCGCCAGGACGGCGCCGAAGGACTTCACCACGCGCTCGAGGACGAGCGCGGGCTCGAGCGACAAGTTGCTCTCAGCCACGAGTTGTAGCCTCCCCCTTGAGGTCGGGACGAAAGTGAATCGATTCAGCCGGGATTTCTCCCTACTCTATTTATGTGAATCGCGTCGGTCAAGTCGACCGCCGTCCGTGATGGGATCGTGATCAGCATCTCAAGTCGAAGGAAGAGCGTGCGCGCGAGCATCCGTGACGTCGCTGAACTGGCCGGAGTCTCCGTCGGCACCGTGTCCAACGTCTTGAACCGCCCGGATGAGGTTTCCGCCACATCCGCTCGGCGCGTGACCGAGGCCATCGAGCAGCTCGGATACATACGTAACGATGCCGCGCGAAAGCTCCGGGCGGGGATCAGCACGACCGTGGGCTTCGTCGTGCTCGACGGGCAGAACCCGTTCTTCCACGATGTCGTTCGAGGCGCCGAGGATGAAGCGTCGCGACACAGCATCGCGATTCTGTACGGCAACACCGATTACGATCCCGCGCGCGAGAATCTCTATCTCGACCTGTTCGAGGAACAGCAGGTGCGCGGCCTTCTGATCGCGCCGCACGGTGATGTCCTCGCCCGGCTGGAACGCTTGCGTGCCCGCGGGATCGCCGCTGTCCTGGTCGATCGCTTCAGCGGCGACGGGCGCTTCTCCTCCGTCTCCGTCGACAGCGTGGCCGGCGGAACGATGGCCGCCGCTCATCTCATCGAGGGCGGAGGCACACGCCTCGCGTTCGTGGGCGGACCGCTGGACATGCGCCAGATGACCGATCGGCTCGCGGGAGCGCGCATCGCCGTCGAAAGCGCCCCGGCCCCCGTCGAGCTCGAGGTGATCCCGACGCAGTCGCCGACCGTCGAAGCGGGCGTGCGCGTCGGCCGCCAGATCGTCGAGCGTCCTCGCGGCGAGCGACCCGACGCGATCTTCGCCTCCAACGATCTCATCGCGCTCGGATTGCTGCAGTCGCTCGTCTCGCGCGGGCGGATGCTGGTTCCCGACGAGATCACCCTGATCGGCTTCGACGACATCTCGTTCGCCGCGGCCGCGGCGGTGCCGCTTTCGTCCGTTCGCCAACCCAGCCGGATGATCGGGCGCACCGCGTTGCGCATCCTTCTCGAAGAGGCCGCAGACCCATCGAGCATTCCCCGGCAGACGGTTATTCAGCCGGAGCTCATCGTGCGGGCGTCCAGCCGAACGTAGGCGCTGCCACATCCGGAAGGGACGCAATAGCCACCCGCCAACGCTGAAGAGCGGGGGATGCCGGTCAGAACCGTGCATCCCCGCTCTTCTGCTGCCGGCTCGCCGCCGACCGAGAATACCCGTGCGGAGTGGACTTGGTCTCGGTCATGGTGGCGGATTCTCGCCAGATCCTGATCTGCGAACAGCCTCACACGTCTCGCATCACTCCCTCACAGGGAACGCCGCGTAGCGGACGGTCTTCGCCTCGGAGACCGTCTCGCCACCGACGATGCGCGTCGCGACGATCGTCACCTGCCCGGCGGGGACTGACGCGAGCCTCGAGTTGAGCGAGGCGGCGACCGTTTTGCCGGGCTGCACGTTCGTGAATGTCTTGTTCCCGTACGGCGTCGTGATGACGACGTCTGCCTGCACCGTGGCGTTGTTCGTCGCCGAGACGGAGAGATACGTCTTGCCGCCCAGCACCCTCGGCGTCACGTCGGCGCCGAGATCGAAACCGTCCGGGCACGCCGCATCGACCGCGCTCGGGTCACTGTCCCGCGACGCGCTGACGTAGTGGCATCCCGCGGGCACCTCGACCACGAGATACGCACCCTCGCGCGTAGCCTGCGTCTCGATCCGGTCCACGAAGAGCGTGCCGTCTCCCGCACCCTCGACGGGAACGGACACGACCGCGGTCGAACCCGACGGCACCCGGAGTCCGAGATCCGTCCGGCCGTCCTCCTGCGCGTATGCCGCGCGGATCAGCCCGCGCACGGTGGGCACGCTGACATCCGCGGAGGGCAGGCCTCCCGGCTGCAGCTTGACCGAGAACTTCTCGTACCCCGGGTCGATCGACCTGATGCCGAACACACCGCGCGGGATCATGAACGCCGGCGACGACGCCCACGGGTGCGAGAACGTGGTGTTCGACTTGAGCGCGGGGTCCCACGCCTCCATGGTGGCGCCCGCGCCCAGCGCGATCATGTTCATCCAGCTGCGCTGCCCCGTCGACGTCATGAGCCCGTAGGCCGCGTCGCCCTGGTCGCCGTCGTAGAGCGCCTGCAGGAGGAAGGGCGCGCAGTACACGCTGCACTGCATGCCGCGACCCGCCAGGTACTCGCCGACGGTCTCTCGCTGATCATCGGCTGTGACACCGAACGCCTGCGCGAAGACGCTGGCGTGGACGGCGTGATGACCGGTGCGCACCTTCGCGGCATCCATCCCGTCATCGAAAGCACCCGCATCCCGATCGTAGAGATAGGTGTTCATCGCCTCGCGCATCCGGTCGGCAACCGCTGTGAAGCGCGCTGCGTCGTCGGCATGTCCGGTTGCATCGGCGATGTCGGCCATGTCTCGGTAGCTGCGATAGGCGAGGGCGTTGACGACGGTGTTGTACTGACGGAACTGGTAGCCGTCGCGCTCCCCCGCGGGCCAGTCGACGATGTCGCAGTCCGTCCGGCTGTTGCACCCGTCCGAGCCCGACGTCTTGCGGATGAGCCCCGTCTCCTCCTCGAGATACTGAGCGGGAAGCTTCGACACGAGCGCGTCGTAGTGCTCCGCGGCGAACGACTCGTCCCCCGTGGACTGCCACAGTTCGTGCGCGGCGAGGATGAGGTACATCGGCCATTCGGTCGGCCACGTGCGCCTGCTCAGCAGGTACTCGACGGAGTACTGCGCGAGGGTCGGGTCGGCATCGAGGTAGATGTGCGACTGCAGCTGGATGAACACGTCCGCCTCGTACGGTGCGCGCTCCCTCGTCCACGAGTCCCCGTAGATGTCGAAGTTCTGCGAATCGATGGTGTGTCGAGACAGCTCCCACACCGCGTCGATGGCTTCACCGTCGCCGCGGAACCGGGCATCGTCGCTCATGGGATACACGAGCGCGGCCGCCTGCAGGTTCTCCGCGGTGACCACCTCGGGAGAACCGATGATCTCGACGTAGCGGAACACCCGGAAGCCCCAGTTCTGCAGCGCTTCCCCGCGCCCCGACAGCGTGTAGTAGTCGCGGTAGTTGTTGCCGGTGCGCATCTGCCAGCGCACGGTGTTCGCGGTGGTCGTCCGATCGGTCAGCTCTTCGCCGTACCGGATCTCGACGCGCGTTCCCGCGGCGCCGTCGAGCTGAAGCCGGACTCCGCCGAGCCAGGACCGGCCGAAGTCGATGAAGTAATGACCCGGACCCTTCTCCACGATGCGCTCGGGAGCGTGGAACTCCTCGGCGAGGTTCTCGGTCGTCGACGGCGCGAGGTTCGGCAGCGTCGATCGTGCGGCTGCGCGGGACCACGAGGAGTCGTCGAACCCGGGCTCGGCGAATCCGAACGGGTACACGCGCGCGTCGAGGTTCTCGACCGGTGCCCGGAAGTACGACGTCCCGATCGATCCGCCGCTGGGATACACGTCGGATCCTCCTCGGCTCGTCCAGTCACGCCCCGTGTCGAAGACCTGTCGCGTGCCGTCCTGGTACTCGACGACGAGCTTCGCGATGAATCCCTGGCTCTGCGCCGAGTGCGCGAGCGCTCCGATGGCGTTGCGCTCCCCGGGGCGCACGAGCGACGTGACGTCGTACCCTCCGAAGCGGTTCTCATCTGCCGCCGGCTGCTGCGGCCCCGCGCCGACGAACTCTCCGTTGACCCAGACGCGGTAGACGTACTGGCGCCCCGGAGCCGTCGAGGCACCGCTGGTGAACAGGCTCGCCCACGCGACCGGCTTGTCTTCGAGTGCCGCCTCACCGCGCAGGAACGCCCATTCCTCGGTGACGCCTGCCTGTCCGGCACGAACGCAGTCCGCGGACCGCGGAACCGTCAGCTCGCCCGCGACGGCGCTGCCGCAGGGGAAGGCCGCGTCGCCGGTCGGGAAGTCGTTCTCGTACACGACCTGTCCGCGCGGACTCGTGACCCGCAGGTTGGAGAAGACGCCGACTTCCGAACCGCCGTTGCGGAATCCGATCCCGCCGACCCGGATGCCGGGGACGACACGGGAATCGACCTGTGTGCCGTTGACCGATGTCGTGAACGTGTCGCCCCGCGCCGAGATCGTGATGCGGTTGGTCGTGCCGATGCCGATCGCGGGTGACACCGTGGTGTGCGGCAGTGCGACGAATGTGCCGTTGAGCCTCGTGTGCGGCACGATGCGGGAGTTGTCTCCGCGGATCTGCCACATGAGGTTGTTCCGGGCGTCCGCGGCCCGCAGCAGGATTCCCGTCGCGGCGTTGGAGACCTTGACGTCCACTTCGAGGTCGTAGTCCGACCACGGTCCGAAGTACATGCATCCGGCGCGTTGAGCCGTCGGGATGGACAGCGCCGATCCGGTCAGGGCGCCGCAGCTGAAGTCGTTGTACCCGGTTCCCTCGAAGTCGTTCTCGTAGAGCACCGCCCCATCGGGGTCGGTCATCCGCACATCGTCGACGATGAAGGACTCGGAGCCGCCGGTGTAGAAGCCGAACCCGCCGCTGGACAGGGTCGCGTCGACCGTGGTGTCGATCAGGACGTCATCGAGGTAGGTGCGGATCACGTCGCCCTCCGCCTCGATGCGGATGTCATAGAACCTCGCGTTCGCCCCGTTCTCGATCTGCACGCCGAGCGGAACCGTCTTGAGCACGGCAGGTGACGGGTCGGCGTTGAGCTTGCGGTGCACGGCGAGCTCGTCGACGCCGTCACCTCGGAACTGCCACAGGTAGTAGTTGTTCGCGTCCGTCGCTCGGAACGCGACGGTGACGTGGCGCTGCACGAACTGCGCACGCAGAGTCAGAGAGAAGTCCGACCCCCACTTCGCGGGACCGCCCACCCACACGGTGTCCGCCGAAGACCAATCGGCCCCCGGGCCGGTGCCGAACATCGCCGTCGTCGCCCACGACGTCGCGACGCCCGCCGCATCCCACGTCATGACGCTCCAGAAGTACCGCTCCCCCTCGGCGAGGGCCGGTCCCTCATACGGGATGCCGCCGATGCGGCCCGACTCGACCCTTCCGGAATCCCACACGTCGGCGGCATCGCCCAGAAGCTGCTCGGACGACGCCACCACGATGCGGTACGCGGTCTGGGACTGCGAGGGCGCGAGGGTCCAGCGGAAGGTCGGCGCCGTGGCGGCGTCGAGGTTCATCGGTGCCGGCAGGAAGTTCGTGGAGAGATCGGATGCCGCGGGTCGGGCTTCGACCGCCGACGCGGACTGCGCCGGCACCCCCGCGAGGGTGATCGCCAGCGTCCCGACAAGGAGCGCGATGAGCGGCGCGCGAAGGAAGTCGCGCAGGCGGGTGCGGGCAGTGTTCACATGTCCTCCTTGACAGGTGTGTCGCTCGAGCTCCTCGTCGGGCGTCGAGACGGCGACATCGTGCGCTCGAATCCGTGAAACGATTCACGCGCCATGCAGACACTACCACTGCGGGCAGCATTGCGAAACGCCCGGTTCACGCCGCATTTCTCGCCGAAGGTAACGACCGGGTAACGAGCCATCCGCCAACCCTTCCCCCGGCATCCGGGCACCCCTAGCCTCAGCGGAATGACAGAACATTTGCGCATCAGGCGCTTGACCCTCACGCTGGCCTGCACAACGGGCCTCGTCCTGGCCAGTCTCCCCGCCGTCGCTCAGGCGAATGAGGCCCCGGCGGCAGCCACCGACACGATCGTCGACTCTCCGCTGACGGGGGGCATCACGACAGCCCAGAACAGCCGAGTCCCGGCGGGCGCCGCCTGGACCGAGCACTACTTCTCCTCTTCGGACGGAAGCGATGTCGAGTTGCACGCCGATGTGCTCCGACCCGTCCACCTGCCGCTCGACCAGCCCACCCCCATCATCCTGTCGGTCGGCCCGTACTTCGGGCACATCGGCCAGTCCGGCAACGACCGTCACCCCCACACCGGCCCGTCGAACCGTTTCACCGACCTCATCGAGGGCGGATCCCTCATGGAGCGCGGCTACACCGTCGTCTACGTCGACCTGCGCGGATACGGCGGCTCGACCGGCTGCATCGACTTCGCCGGGCCCGGCGAACAGGCCGACGTCGTCGCGGCCGTGGACTGGGTCGCGAACCAGGAATGGTCGACCGGAAAGGTCGGCCTGTACGGCAAGTCCTACGATGCCGTCACCGGCCTCATCGGCGCGAACCTGGAGCCCGAGGGGCTCGAGGCCGTCGTCGCTCAGGAGCCGCTGTGGAACATGTACAACTACCTGTACAGCAACGAGGTCCCTCGCTCCAACGTCACCGGCACCCCGCGCGCCTACAACTCGATCGCGTCGCTGCAGGGCATGGCCGACGACACCGACCGGTACAAGGCCAACGCGGCATACGAGATCGCGCACCCCGAGTGCCTGGCGAACAACCTGGCGGACGCGCGGGAGTCGAAGCTGGAATCGGAGTACTGGAGCGCCCGCAACCTCGCCGAGCAGGCGAAGGGCTCCACGGTTCCGCTGTTCGTCACGCAGGGCATGACCGAGGCGAACACCAAGCCCGAGGACTTCAACGAGTACCTCACCAACCACGAGGGCGTTCAGCGCGGCTGGCTCGGCCCGTGGGATCACGTGCGCGGCGGTGACCGCAACTCGGCCGGTGTCCTCGAGATGGGGCGCGAAGGCTGGTACGACGAGGTCATGCGCTTCTACGACGAGCACCTCCGGGGCATCGAGCCCGAGATCGTGGACCCCGCCTTCATGATCCAGGACAACTTCGGCACATGGCGCACGCAGGACACCTGGCCCATCGTCGACCGCACCACCGTGATCGACCTCGAGCCCGGCTCGTACGTCGACGACGACGGCCGCACCCCCGCCGCACCGGGCGCTGCGACGTTCGACATGGAGAACGCCCCGAGCCTGCTCCCCAAGGGCGACCTCGTCAAGGCCGAGAGCAGCACCTTCCAGGCCCGCAACCGCAGCGCCGTGCCGCCGCGTACCACCGAGGACGCAGACGGCTACTACTCCTGGTCGCGGCCGCTGAACGACGACACGCGCATCTCCGGCACCCCGACGATCTCGTTCGATGCCACGGGCAGCGGCAACGTGCTCGCGCGGCTGTGGGATGTCGCCCCCGACGGCACCGCGGTGATGTTCACGGAGCAGATGTCGCGGGTGTCCGACGGAACCGTCACCTTCGACTTCAAGGATGCCGACTGGACCCTGCTCGAGGGACACCAGCTCGCCGTCGGCATCGGGACCAACTACACCCGCAGCTGGCCGCGCAGCGGCTCGGGCGAGACCATCACGGTCAGCGACCCCACGCTGTCGCTGCCGCTGATGAGCGTGGAGAACGACCAGGAGACGCACGGTGCCCCCGCACCGTTCCTGACGCGCTACCTCTCGAGCTACACCAGCCGGCTGACCGGCATCGAGGGCACCTTCTCGGTGAACGCGGGTCTGGACGTCACGGCCGAGACGACGCCGCGAGCACTCGCGGGCAAGGTCTACCTGTCGGTGTCGGCGACGAACCGCGATTCGGTTCCCGTGGACCTCACGGTCTCGACCGCCTACGGCAGCAAGACGTTCACGAACGTCGCGCCGGGCACGTCGGTCGCCGTGTCGATCAACACGCGTCTGGCATCGGTGCCGGCCGGTGAGGCGACGGTCACGGTGACCGGAACCGTCGACGGCGTCTCGTTCACCGGGACCGAGACGGCTCCGTTCGGAGGGTTCCCCGTCGGCGGCTAGTCCGCCGCAGAGTGACCAGGGGCGGGGATGCCGCGTGGCTTCCCCGCCCCTGCTCGCGCGAGCAGCGCACGTCAAGCCCCTGCCCGCGACGCGTGCGCCGTCGTAGCCTCACTCCATGGACGAAGAGCGACGCGCCGAACACCAGCCCATCGAGCAGGACGCCCCGATCGGCGGCGACGAGACGACCGAAGACGAGCTCGAAGCCGACAACCCCGTCGAAGAGGACACGCTCAAGACCCTCGACCCCGACGACGCCCCCGCGTGAGGTTCACACGCCGCGCGCGACCCGCAGAAACGAGAAAGGGCCACCCAGCATTGGGTGGCCCTTTCTCGAAAGAAGTCCGGCGGTGTCCTACTCTCCCACAGGGTCCCCCCTGCAGTAC